>DASQCL010000066.1:0-11140 GCA_035634715.1 Solirubrobacterales bacterium | reverse complement strand
CGAGGGGCTCCAGCACGTGATCGGCGGCCTGGAGAAGGAGGACGGCACCGGTCACATCAGCTACGAGGCGGAGAACCATGCGGTCATGACCCGCTTGCGCGCCGAGAAGGTGGACGGCATCGCCGCCGACATCGACGAGCTCGAGGTGGACCATGTGGACGGGGCCGAGATGCTCGTCCTCGGCTGGGGATCGACCTACGGCGCGATCAAGGGCGGCGTCAGGAGGGTGCGACTTCGAGGGAAGAAGGTCGACTGGGCGCACCTGCACCACCTGAACCCACTGCCGAGCAACACCGGCGAGGTCGTCCGCTCGTATCGCAAGGTCCTGATCCCGGAGACCAACACCGGGCAGCTCTCGCAGATCATCCGCAGCGAGTTCCTGGTCGATGCTGAGAGCTACAGCAAGGTCGAGGGCCTGCCGATCTTCGCGGAGGAGCTCGACGAGGTGATCACGGAGCGCCTATGACGCACGCGAACGGCACCGGCAACGGCTCCAGCCCCATCGGGCTGACCAAGAAGGATTTCTCCTCCGACCAGGAGACGCGCTGGTGCCCCGGGTGCGGCGACTACGCGATCCTTGCGACCGTCCAGCAGTTCCTTCCCGAGCTTGGCCTCCCCCCGGAGCGGATCGTCTTCGTCGCCGGGATCGGCTGCGCAGGCCGCTTCGCCTACTACATGAACACCTACGGCGTCCATGGCATCCACGGCCGCGCGCCCGCGCTCGCGACCGGGCTCGCGCTCGCGCGCGACGACCTCTCGATCTGGGTGGTGAGCGGCGACGGCGACGCCCTGTCCATCGGCGGCAACCACCTGATCCACGCGTTGCGCCGCAACGTCCCGATCAAGATCCTCCTCTTCAACAACCAGATCTACGGTCTGACCAAGGGGCAGTACTCGCCGACCAGCGAGGAGGGCAAGGTCACCAAGTCGACGCCGTTCGGGTCCCTGGACCACCCCTTCAACCCGGTCGCACTGGCCCTCGGCGCCGAGGCGAGCTTCGTCGCCCGGACGGTGGACACGGACCGCGGCCACGAGGCGGAGGTCCTGCGCGCCGCGGCGGACCACGAGGGCTCGGCGCTGATCGAGATCTACCAGAACTGCAACGTGTTCAACGACGGCGCCTTCGACGCCGTCCGCGCCAAGGGCAAGGAGGCAAACCAGATCCGCCTCGAGCACGGCGCCCCGATCCGCTTCGGCGTCGAGGGCGAACGCGGCGTCGTCCGCGACCCGAACGGCGCCCTCCGCATCGCGGACGTCGCCGAGGTCGGCGAGGACGCGCTGCTCGTCCACGACGCGCACGCCCCGGACCCGAGCAACGCATTCGCGCTCGCGCACCTCGCCCCGCGGCCCAGCGGTCCGACGCCGATCGGGGTCTTCCGCGCCGTCGAGCGCCCCGTCTACGGCGAGACCGTGGCCACCGAGCTCGAGGCGGCACGCGAAGGCCTCGGAGCGCAGGAGCTCAACGAGCTCCTGCGCTCCGGAGATACCTGGACGGTGTCCTAGCCCGCCTCGCCCTCCCCGGCCGCTGCCCGACCGGGGAGCGAGGGCTTCACGCGCAGCAGGCGTGCGGGCATGCTCGGCAGGATCCAGTTCCAGCGCCCGAACAGCGACACCGCCGCGGGCACCAGCAGGGCCCGAATCACGGTCGCGTCGAGCAGGATCCCGGCGGCCAGGCCGGTCGCGAACATCTTCAGGTCCGTGCCCGGGCCGGATGCCAGCGATACGAACGCCAGGAACAGGATCAACGCGGCGCTCGTCACCAGGCGGCCGGTGCGGCCGATCCCCTGCACGACGGCGGTGCGCGTGTCGCCGGACTTGTCGTACTCCTCACGCATCCGGGTCATGATGAAAACCTCGTAGTCCATCGAGAGCCCGTAGAGGAACGCGAACACCATCAGCGGGATCCATGCCGGCACCGATCCGGTGGCCTCTATGCCCCACAGGAAGTTGGAGCCATGGCCGTGCTGCCAGACGATCGCGAGCACGCCCCACGCGGCCGCGACGCTGGCCACGTTCAGCACGACGGCCTTGAGCGGCAGCAGCAGTGACCTGAAGGCCCGCGCCAGCAGGATGAACGTGACGATGCCGATGAGCGCGATCATCAGCGGGAAGTTCCCGTAGACCGCGTCGATGAAGTCGGCGTTCTGCGCCGGCAGGCCGCCGACCTGGACGTCCGGGCCCGCCGCATGGGCCGCCGTGCGGACGCGATCGAGCGTGTCCTTGCCGGCCTGCGTCGAGTCGTCATCGGTCGGGAACGCCAACACCTCGGCCACGCCGCCGGTGCGCCATTGGGAGCCCTGCGGCGCAACCGCGCCGTGGACGCCCTGCACCGAGTCGACGTCGGAGGCGACCTTGTCGGGGCTCGTGCCCTGGGTGAGGATCTCGTACGGAAGCAGCGCCCCGGAGCCGACCCCGGAGTCTTCAAGCGCCGTCAAGCCCTGCTTCGCGTCACCCTGCTTGGCGATCGTGTTGGGGCTTGCGTCGCCGAGCGTCAGCCCGGTCGCGGCGTAGATCAGGACGCCGAGGATCGCGATTGCGGCACCCGCGGCGATCCAGCGCCGCCGCACCACGAGCTCCGCCCACCGCGTCCAGGCCCTGCTGGCGCGATTGTCCGTGCGCCGGTGCGGCCAGTCCAGCCGCTGCCCGAACTTCGACAGCATGACCGGGAGCAGCGTGATCGCGACGAGCGTCGAGACAAGTGGGATCACCAGCCCGCCGATGCCCATGCTCCGCAGGAACGGGACCGGCAGCGCCACCATCGCCAATAGGCCGATTGCGACGGTCGTGCCGCTGAACACCACGGCTCGCCCCGCCGTCTGCATCGCGCGCTGTACCGCCTCGTCGCCACTCCGCCCGTGGGCGCGCTCCTCGCGCCATCGGGAGACCACGAGCAGCGAGTAGTCGATCGCGATGCCGAGCCCGACCAGGGCGATCAGGAACTGGACCACCGGCGAGACGTCGGTGAACACCGTCAGGCCCCAGACGAGCAGGAAGCTGGTCATGATCGAGACGATCGCCATCGCCATGGGCAGCAGCGCCAGGAAGGACGCGAAGACGAAGGCGAGGACGATCAGCGCGCCCACGCCGCCGAGGACGGACTCGAGCAGCACACCCGTGCCGCTGTCGCCGCCCGACTCGTTCTGAAGCGCATCGAAGCCGCTCACATGCACGGGCGCCCCGGCGATCGTCGTGTTGCTCATCGCCGCGCGGGCGTGCTTGGCGGCGTCGGGGTTCTCGCCGAAGGCGGAATTGGGATCGGGCTGCGGATAGACGATCGCGAACGTGGTGCGCCCGTCCTTCGAGACAAAGGCGCGGTCGCCCGTTGACGAGAAGGACGCGATCCTGGCGCCCGGGAGCGCCTGTTCCAGCTTGTCGTCCACCTGTGTCAGCTGCGAGTCGACGCCGGGCGAGTTGACCGTCTTGCCCTGCGGGAGTGTGACCACGGGCACGATCGGGGCCGTGTCCCCCCCAGTACCGTGGAAGTGCTCGGTGATCGCGACGTTCGTCTCCCAGCCCTCCTTGCCGGGAACCGAGAACTTCTGGTCCATCGCCTTCGTCGCGGAGTTCACGGTCGCGATGCCCACGACGGTCAGCACGACCCAGAACAACGCCACCAGTCGCTTGTGAGCGAGAACGAAACGAGTGATTGCGGCCACGACACCTACCTCCGAAGCTCGTTGAGAGATTTAACTATGTGTATCACAAATGATCGGGCGGGCGTAGGATGATGGGCCATGAGTGCGCTCCCTCACACTCGCTCCGCCAACGACATCCCCTTGGACCCCGGCGCGGCCCAAAACTAATCGGTGGGTACAACGCGCATGGCCTTCGATCGTCCGCCTCCGGAGCCGCTGGCGAGCGCACCAGGCTTCCTGCTGTCGTGGAACGGAAGGCGGACCTCGCACATGTTCGCCAAAGCGCTCGAGCCGCTCGGACTGCGTCCCCCCCACTTCGGCGTCATGCAGCTGATCGCCAGCGATCCCGGCATCACCCAGCAGGAGCTGGCCGATCGCTCCTTGATCGATCCCAGCTCGATGGTGGCCGTGATCGACGAGCTCGAGGAGCTGGGTTACGCGGAGCGCCGGCCGCACCTCGGCGATCGGCGAAAGCATGCCGTGCACCTGACGGCGGACGGAAAGCGAACCCTCGAGCGAGCGCGAGCCGTGGCCATCAAGCTCGCGAACGACATCCTCGCCCCGCTGGACAAGGGCGAGGTCGCGACCCTCACTCTGCTGCTGCGAAAGCTGGCGGGCGTCGAAAGCCCGTAGTCAGCCTGCTGCGACCTGGCGAGGGTTGGTGATCGGGCGCAGCCTCGGCTCGATCTCCGGGCGCAGGTGCTCGATGAACGGCGGCAGTGAGAGCTTCTCGCCCAGGTGCTCGACCGGCTCGTCGATCGCGAAGCCGGGGCCCCCGAGCGTCGCGATCTCGAACAGGACGCCGCTGGGCTCGCGGTAATAGACCGAGCGGAAGTAGAAGCGGTCGATCACGGGCGTCGCGTGCATGCCGGCCGCCAGCACCCGGTCGCGCCACGCCTCGTGCTCCTCCGCCGGGGACGCCCAGGCCACGTGGTGCACGGTGCCCGCGCCCTGGACACCGACCTTCTCGGGCGGCTCGTCGTAGGCGTACGTGGAGCCCCGGATGTCGCCCCGCGACTCCCAGAAGAGCTCACCCCGGGGCTCGAAGCCCATCGTCTCCTCCAGGAGCGACCGGCTCGCGTCCGGGTTGGACGAGTACGCGCGGACTCCCTCGAAGCCCTGGAGCGCACGCTCAGCCGGGATCTCGGGATGCTCGGCGGTCATCGGCTCATCGTCTGTGTCGGGCACGAGGAGCTCGTGCTCCAGCCCCTCGGGGTCGGAGAATCGAAGCCGGCCGCCGTCGACCTCTGCGGTCTCGATGCCGTGCTCGCCGAGGCGACGCGCCCAGAAGTCGAGCGAATCGGCTGAGGCCACTCGCCAGAGGATGCGGTGAACCATCCCGTCCCCGGCGCGGCCGGGGCCGATCCCCGGGTACTCGAAGAACGTGATGTCCGAGCCCGGATCCCCCTTCTCGTCGGCGTAGAAGAGGTGGTAGACGGTCGGGCTGTCTTGGTTGACCGTCTTCTTCACCAGCCGGAGACCCAGCACGCCCGCGTAGAAGTCCACATTCGGCTGCGCCTCGCCGGTGATCGCGGTGACGTGATGGATGCCGTCAAGTTGCATCGTTGTCCACCTTAACGAGGGCAGTCCGGCTAGGCTGATCGCCGTGGCCGTCGAGGACAGCACCACGAAGAGCATCGACCCCACGCGCATCGCGGCGCTCACCGAGGCCGAGCAGGCGAAGTTCAGGGAGCGAACTCACGCGTCGGCGGAACGCTACGAGCGCGCCCTGAAGGTGATGCCGGGAGGCGTCCCGTCCTCCTTCCAGCAGAACGACCCGTGGCCGACGTACATCGAGCGGGGCGAGGGGTCCCGCGTCTGGGATGTGGACGGCAACGAGTACACGGACTTCCACAACGGCTTCGGCGTCATGTGCATCGGCCATGCGAACCCCAAGGTGGGCGCGGCGGTCAAGGCCCGAGTCGACATGGGAACCCACTTCGCGGCGCCGACCGACGGCTCGATCGTCGTCGCCGAGGAGCTGACGCGACGGTTCGGCCTGACCCAGTGGCGATTCACAAACTCGGGCACCGAGTCGACCATGGACGCGGTGCACCTCGCTCGCGGCGCGACCGGGCGGGACATGATCCTGAAGATCGAGGGCTCCTACCACGGGCACCACGACGCGGTCATGGTCTCGGTGTACCCGGAGCTCGACGAGCTGGGCGATCGCGACGATCCACGCTCGGTCCCCTACGGGTCGGGGTATCCGCGTGCGCTCACCGACCTCACACGCGCGGTCCCGTTCAACGACGCCGACGCTCTCGAGTCCGTCCTGAACAAGCTCGAGGGCAAGGTCGCCGGGCTGATCATGGAGCCGGCGATGATGAACATCAACATCATCCCGCCGGTCGACGGCTACCTGGAGCGGGTCCGGGAGCTCACCACCCAGCACGGTGTGAAGCTCATCTTCGACGAGGTGAAGACGGGCGCGACGATTGCGTACGGCGGCGCCACGAAGCGCTTCGGTGTGCAGCCGGACATGATCACGCTGGCGAAGGCGGTCTGCGGGGGCTATCCCGGCGGAGCGATCGGGATGACCGACGACATGGCCGAGCTGGTGGAAAGCGGCAAGGTCCACCAGTACGGGACCTTCAACGGCAACCCTCTGGTGATGGCGGCCTCCGAGGCGGCCCTGACCGAGGTGCTGACCGAGGACGCCTACCCGAAGCTCGAGGAGACGAACGAGCGGCTCATGGCGGCGTGCCAGGACATCATCGACCGCTACGGCCTGCCCGCGTACACCGAGGGCATGGGTGCGAAGGGATGTGTGATCTTCTCGGCCGAGCCCCTGCGTGAGTACCGCGACTACCTCAGCAAGGTGAACGATGGGCTCGCGACCCTGGCCTGGCTCTACCACATGAACCACGCGATCTTCATGACCCCGGGCGTCGAGGAGGAGTGGACGCTGTCGATTGCCCACTCCGAGGACGACGTGCAGCGCTACCTCAACGCGTTCGAGACCTTCGCCAAGGACGTCACCGGCTCGTAGCCAGCTTAATCGTGGTGCAGCATCCGCCGCAGGCGGTGGCGGAACTTCTTGACGTCCGAGCGCAGCCAGTCGGTGTGATCGTTGCGCCAGCCCTCGAGATCCTTGAAGTAGGGGCTGTCGTTGGCCATCGCGTGACCGATGATGTTCCGCATCTTGATTCCGTAGCGCTGCTTGAGCCAGGCGACGAGGCGCAGGGCGTGTTGGATCTGAGGCCCGCGGTGAAGGATCTGGCTGTCCGCCCAGTGGGAGCCGGATCCGGCCTCCTGGACCATCTCCACGCCGATCGCCGTGTAGTTGAGGCCGATCGCGTGCCGGCAGCGGATCGTGGGCTTGACGGTCCGGTGGATCTGCCCGCCCTTCGCGACGATGAAGTGCGAGCAGGTCCCGGGCAGCTCGCCCATGTTGGGCGCGTTCGACGCGAAGGTGTTCCAGGCCGCGCTGTAGGTGGGACCGGCGGTGTAGTGCAGGACGATCACCTTTGGGTCGCGAAGTCGCCACTCCCGCTTTCCGTAGTGGCGCTTGGAGTAGGCGGCCATCTCGCGCTTTCTCTTATGCCCGTAGGGAATCGGGTCGCGATCGATCGGCGGACGCTTCGACCTGGCGTGAATCGCGTATGCGGATGAGCGCTTCTGCGAATCCTTTGAGCCTGCGCCGCTCCGGGCGACCTTTACGGCCGCGCGGGCGTGGTTCCGCGCCTGCGCGTTTGGCAGGTTTCCCGCCCGAAGCTCGACGACGAATGCGCGGCCATCGAAGCGGTGGTTCTGCCAGTTCATGGCCGTCCCGGGCAGGTGGGCGCCGCGGCACCGTTCGACGGGGAACCGGGCGATGCGCGCGTAGCGCTTCTGGATCCTGGCCGGGCCATGGCAGGGCAGGAGCACCCCTCCCCACGGCTGGTGGTACCAGATCGTCACATTCGGCTTGATGCGCTTGACCAGGCGGCGGACGGCCCGGCTCTCCGGCTCCGAGAACGGGTGAGGACCGGGGTAGTAGCCGCTCGACGGCGGCACCCCGCCGTGCCACTGATAGGAGAAGTTGCGGTTGAGATCGACGCCGTGGGCGTTCTTGCGGGTGTTGGCGGCGACGCCGTCGGGGTTGACGGTCTTGACCACCCAGAGGTTGACCCCGCGCGCGTGGCGGTACCGGTGTCGCAGGATGTGAACGATCTCGTGGCCCGCGGTCTCGTTGCCGTGGATCGATCCGACCACGAGGCCGGTGCGCTTGGCATCTGGATCGCCGATCCGCACGGCCACGAGCGGCCTGCCGTCGACGGATTGACCGAACTTCACGTGCTTGGAGGCAGCGCCGGCGCCGGGAGCAAGTGCGCAGGCGAGGATCGCCAGGGAGACGGCGACGATCGCGGCCGGCAGCGTGCGCAATCGGGCCTCTACTCGAGAGCCGCGCGAGCGCTGTCGAGGTCGTCGGTCGCGATCACGAGCTTGATCCCGCCGAAGGTCGTGTAGGCGAGCTCGATGTTGACGTTCGCCTCGCCAAGCGCTCGCGCCATGCCGCCCAGGGTCCCAGGCTGGTCGGTCACGTCGATCACCAGGACCTCCCGGTCGTCCGCGACTCCCATGCCCGCCTCCTCGAGGGCGTTGTGGGCTGTCGTGGCGTCGTTGTCGTCGAACAGCAGGTGGATCACGCCTTTGCCCTCGCCCGTGATGGCGCACATCCCCTGGATGTTCAGGCCGGCCTGGCCGGTGGCCTGGCCGAGCCGTGCCAGCTCGCCCGGCCTATCTTGGAGCACCACCGTCAGGTCCCGAGCCATCTCTCTCCTCTCCCCCGCGGGGTATATCAGTGGGGGGCGCGGGCCGCCTCACGACCTTGCGCGGTGCACCCCCGCCTGAGTAGCCTCAACTCCACACACATGAACCGCACCTGCCAGTGGCGGCGCCCTACGGAGCCGGGCTAACAGACCAGATGGCCAATCGCCTCGCCGAAGAGACGAGCCCCTACCTCCTCCAGCACAAGGAGAACCCGGTCGACTGGTACCCCTGGGGCCCCGAGGCGCTCGGCAGGGCCCGCGAGACGGACCGGCCCATCCTGCTCTCGATCGGATACTCGGCCTGCCACTGGTGCCACGTGATGGAGCACGAGTCGTTCGAGGACCCAGAGACGGCGAGCTACATGAACGACCACTTCGTGCCGATCAAGGTCGACCGCGAGGAGCGTCCCGACGTCGACTCGATCTACATGGAGGCCGTTCAGGGCATGACCGGCCACGGCGGGTGGCCGCTGACCGCGTTCCTCGACCCCGACGGAGTTCCGTTCTACGGCGGCACGTACTTCCCGCCCGAGCCGCGGCAGGGCATGCCGAGCTTCCGCATGGTGATGGAGGCGGTCGTCGAATCGTGGACCACCCAGCGTGAGCGGATCCGCGCCTCGGCCGATCGCATTCGCGAGCAGCTCGGCGCCATCGGGCGCATCGAGCCGAGCGACGACGAACCAAGCCCCGAGATCCTGGACGCCGCGACCCGGAAGCTCCGCACGCTGGCGGACATGCGCCACGGGGGCTTCGGGTCGGCACCGAAGTTCCCGCCCGCCTCCGCCCTCGAGCTCCTACTCGCCCGCGAGGTGACGGACGTCGTCGAGACGACGCTCGACGCGATGGCGTACGGAGGGATCTACGACCAGATCGGCGGCGGCTTCGCCCGCTACTCGGTCGACGACGCCTGGCTCGTCCCCCACTTCGAGAAGATGCTCTACGACAACGCCCTGCTCGCCCGCACCTACCTGCACGCGTGGCAGGCGCTGGGCCACGACCACTACCGCCGGGTGTGCGAGGAGACGCTCGTCTGGGCGCTGCGCGAGATGCGTGGCCCCGAGGGCGGCTTCCACTCCGCGCTCGACGCGGACTCCGAGGGCGAGGAGGGCCGCTTCTACCTGTGGACCCCGGACCAGATCCGCGAGGCGCTCGAGGGGGTCGGCTCTCCCGGCCTGGCCGACGAGGTGATCGCGCACTACGGGGTCACCGAGGAGGGCAACTTCGAGGGTCGCAACATCCTCCATGTCCCAGGTGGGCCAGCGGCCGTGCCACCAGAGGGGCTCGATGATGCGCGCCGCGCCCTCTACACCTACCGGTCGAGGCGAATCTGGCCCGGCAAGGACGACAAGCGGCTGTGCTCGTGGAACGCGCTCATGATCGGCGTTCTCGCGGAGGCGGGCGGCGCGATCCCGTGCAAGGACTACCTCGACGCCGCGGTGGCCTGCGCCGAGTTCGTATGGCGGGACCTCCGCGACGAGCGCGGCAGGCTGCTGCGCACCTACAAGGACGGCCGCGCGCACCTCGCCGCCTACCTCGAGGACTACGCGTACCTGGTCGAGGCGCTCCTGACCCTGTACGAGGCGACGTTCGACGTTCGCTGGTTCGACGCCGCACGCGAGACCGCCGACCAGATGATCGAGGTGTTCGCCGACACCGACCGCGGCGGCTTCTTCACCACTGCACACGACCACGAGGAGCTGGTCGTGCGGCGTAAGGACGTGGACGACCACCCGATCCCGTCGGGGAACTCCGCGGCGGCCTTCGGACTCCTACGCCTCGCCGCGCTGACCGGCGAGCACGACTACGAGCGCCACGCCGCCGGCGTCTTCCGGCTGCTCCACCAGGCGGCCGCCAGCCACCCGCAGGCACTGGCGCATCTGCTCACCGCGATGGACTTCCACTTCGCGCCGGTCAAGGAGGTGGCGCTGGTGGGTGAGCCCTCGGGCGACGGCCTGGGCGAGCTCGCGACGGTCGTCCGCTCCGGTTTCCGGCCGCACGTGGTGCTGGCGGGCGGACCGCAGGGCATCGAACGACCGGAGCTGATGCGAGAGCGAACCGCGGTCGACGGCCGGCCCGCCGCGTACGTGTGCGAGCACTTCAGCTGCCGCCAGCCGGTCACCGAGCCCGCGGAGCTCTCAGCCGCTCTCGGCGACGGCGCGTAATCGCCTCTTCCGCATGACTTTCACCTGGCCGGCCTTACTCCTCCGTTCCGGCCGGGGCGCGATGACGCACCGTGGGGTTGACGCTTCCGTAACGGCAACCGAGGAGGCGTCGGCATGGCCCAGGCGTTCAAGCGCGGCGATCGTGTGGAGTGGAACTTCCGAGGCAGGAAGGTCATCGGCCGGGTCCGGAGGCGCCTCACGGCGCGAACCGAGGTCGGCGGGCAGGTGGTCGCCGCCTCGAAGGACGACCCCCGCTATCTCGTGCGGAGCGAGAAGAGCGGCAAGGAGACCGTCCGCCGGGCCGCCGCGCTCACACGGGTGAACTAGCCGCGAATCACCGCTGGAACAGCGGCGCGGACCGCGGCTGGTGGCGCCGCGGATTCCTGACGGTGAGCCACCAGACGCCGACCGCGATCGCCATCTCGACCACGAACCCGCCCAGGCTCCAGATGTTGTCGCTGGTCGAGTAGTCGCCGGTGGTCGTGAGGTGGTAGACGAAGTGCGGGATCGTCCCGATGAAGAAGGCGACCACGGCCACCTGCACGAGCCGCCGCTCGCAGAAGACCGCCGCCCCGAGCAGCACCAGCAT
>DASQCL010000065.1:0-2008 GCA_035634715.1 Solirubrobacterales bacterium | reverse complement strand
CGGGCGGTGCACCCAGACCCGCAAGGGAGACGATGTTGATCACGTGGCCGCGGCCCGACTGGCGCATCGGGCCGAGCGCGGCCAGCGTCCCGTTGATCGTCCCCAGCGTGTTCACCTCGAACAGCAGCCGGCACGTCTCGGGGTCGTGGTCCCACACGTGCCCAGTGACCAGGACCCCGGCGTTGTTGACCCACACGTCCAGCGATCCACCGCGCTCGATGGTCATCGCCGCCGCCGCCTCGCAGGCGTCGCGATCGCGGACGTCCAGCGCGGACGAGAAGGCGGTTCCGCCGATCCCGTCGGCCGCGGCGGAGGCGGTCTCCTCGTCGACGTCGGTGACGTGGACGGTGAGGCCCCGGGCCGCCAGGGCGCGTGCGATCTCGAGGCCGAGCCCCCGGCCGGCCCCGGTTACGAGAGCCGCAGGCACCGCGCCAGCATAGACGGGCAGGAGCCCGCGGCAAGGTCGAGAAACCCGTGCGAGCAGCGCAAAACCGGATCAGCGGGTGCTCATGTGCCGCGAGAAGCCGTCTGAGCCCTTGCTAGGATGCCGCGACCTTCCGGCTGAATCCCCGCCACATATCGCGGGGATCGGGGGACCCAGTTACTGGGGCGAATCGCAGTTACCGGCTGCGTAGCGCCATCTTTCGGCGCGAGCCCGTCAGCTAACCCCGTAAGCGACGAAAGAGCAGATGTACGAGGGCCCGCCCCGCGAAGGGGCCGAAACCGAATATCGCCGGCGCGAGCCGCAGTCACCGATTGTCAGACGACCGGATCGCATCGCCCTCTGGGCGGTGGGAATGGCGATCGTTGCGATGATCGCGGCCGCGGCCAGCGCCCACGCCGATTCCGGCGGCACGGGCGTGACCGGGACGGGCTCCTGCAGCGACGGTGGCTTCGGGTCGCGAACCCTGCGGCTCGGCGACTGCGGTAACGACGTCAAGACGCTTCACTGGGTCATGAAGGCCGATTCCTACGGTGTCTCGCTCAACAAGGACTTCGACGATTCCACGCAGAGCGAGGTGCAGTCGTTTCAAAAGCAGAACGACCTGAGCCAAAACGGCGTCGTCGGGAAGCGCACCCGCAAGGAGCTCGTCAAGACGATGCCCAAGAGCCAGGCGACCTGGTACGGGATGCTGCACAGCCAGACGGCGTGCGGCGTCACCCTCCATCGCAACACGATTGGCGTCGCGCACCGCAACCTGCCCTGCGGGACGAAGGTCGCTCTGAAGTACGGAAACCACTACGTCCGGGCCCGCGTGATCGACCGCGGCCCGTATACGAAGGGCGTTCGCTGGGACCTCACCCAGGGAGCGGCCAAGGCGCTCCACTTCACGGGCAGCGACGAGATCCGCGCCGCCCCGATCAAGAAGTAGCTCTTCCGCCTAAGCGGCCGCTGGGAGGATCGTCGGGTCCGTCTGGTCCTGGGGGAGCGCTGCGGCGTTCGACATCAGGCTCTGGAACTCGTTGAGCGCGAGGTGCGCGACCGCCTCGAGCAGTTGCTCGTCGGTCCAATCCGCCTCGCGCGCCTCCTCGAGGAGGTGATGGGCGGGCCGGCCCTCGGCGTCGAAGAGCGCCTGCAGGAAGGCAAGGAGCGCCGCCTCGCGGGGGTCATTCGAATTCCAGCTGCGGGCGCGGGAGATCTCGTCCAGCCCGAGGCCCGCGGCCTTCGCCGTGCGAGCGTGCTGGGCGACCGAATAGGTGTCGCCGCGGCGCTCGGCGACGGCCAGGGCGATGCGCTCGGCAGTGGGGCGGGGGAGGACGCCCCCGCGGAGCTCGTGCCGCATCTTGGCGAAGCCGCGCATCGCGGCGGGCGAGCCGGCAAGGACGCCGACGAACTTCGAGACCGAGCCGCCCGCATCTGACATCCCGCGAAGCAGGCGCGCCGTCTCCTCGGGTGCGGTGAGCTCGTCGTGGATGTCGAAGCGGCTGTAGTCGGTCTTGACGGTCATTGGTGCCTGTCTATCGGTGGCCCGGCGACGCCCGGTTTACCTGTGGTTAACGGCTCCTT
>DASQCL010000064.1:0-8418 GCA_035634715.1 Solirubrobacterales bacterium | reverse complement strand
GAGCAGGAGAGGAATCGGACGCGGCCTCGCGGCGATCATCCCGGAGACGGCCGCCGAGGGGCCCGACCTCCGGGATCTCCCGCTCGAGCTGATCCGGCCGAACCCGGAGCAGCCGCGGACCCGGTTCGACCCGGCCTCGATCACGAGCCTCGCGGCCTCGATCGCCGACGCGGGGATCGTCCAGCCCCTGATCGTGCGACCCCTCCCGGACGGCCGCTACGAGCTCATCGCCGGCGAGCGCCGGTGGCGGGCGGCCCGCGAGGCGGGCGTCCAGACAGTTCCGGCGATTGTTCGGGACGAGGCCGAGGCGGACCGGCTCCAGACCGCACTGATCGAGAACGTCGCCCGCGAGGACCTCAGCCCGGTTGACGAGGCCCGCGCGTGCGCCGCGCTGGTCGAGGACCTCGGGCTCTCGAAGGAGGAGCTGGCCCGTCGCCTCGGCCGCAGCCGCTCGGCGATCTCCAACCTCATCCGCCTGCTCGACCTGCCGGACGAGGTGCTCGAACTCCTCGCCTCAGGCGAGCTCAGTGAGGGCCACGGCCGCGCGATTCTCCAGGTGCACGGCAACGACGCTCGCCGCAGCCTGGCGCGACAAGCCGCCGCGCGAGGTTGGTCGGTCCGCGAGACCGAGCGTCACGCGAAGGGCTCGACTAGCCCGACTCCGAAGCTCGTCCCCCACTCGGACCAGGAAGCGGCGCTCTCGCGCGCCGAGGAGACGCTCGAGCAGGCGCTCGGCACCGGCGTCCGCGTTCGGGCCGCCCGCCGCGGGATTCGGGTCGAGATGCAGTTCGACGACCTGGACGAGCTGCACGCGTTCGCACGCGCGACCCGCCGGGACTAGCGCGCGTCAGGGCGCCAGCCGCTGGATCTCCCACCCGTCCCCGGCGCGGGTGTAGACGAAGCGATCGTGCAGGCGGGCGGCCTGGCCCTGCCAGAACTCGATCCGCTCGGGCCGCACGAGGAACCCGCCCCAGAACTCGGGCCGGGGGATGTCATCGCCGGCGAATCTCTCGCCCGCCTCCGTGACGCGCGCGTCGAGGGTCCCGCGATCGGCGATCGGCTGGCTCTGCGGCGATGCCCACGCGCCGATTCGCGCGTCCCGCGATCGGCTCGAGAAGTACGCGTCGTCGTCAGCCGCGGGCAGCTTCTCGACGCCGCCCCGGATCCTCACCTGACGGTCGAGCTCCCGCCAGTAGAGGATGAGCGCAGCGCTCGGGGTGGCTTCGAGCTGGCCCGCCTTGGCCGAGCCGAGGTTGGTGAAGAAGCGGAAGCCGTCCAGGCCGAAGCCCTTGAGCAACACCATCCGCGCGTCCGGCGCCCCGTCGGCATCCACCGTCGCCAGCGCCATCGCGTCGACGAGGGACGCCTCGGCCGCCGCCTGCTGGTACCACGCCCCGAACTGCTCGATCGGATCGTCGGCCAGCGACGACCGGTGCAGCGCCGGCATGTCGGGGCGGCGAGGCATGCGCGGGCCAGGCTACATGCCAGCCCAACCACGGACGCATGGGCGATCCTGGACTCGAACCAGGGACCTCCTCCTTATCAGAGAGGCGCTCTGACCGACTGAGCTAATCGCCCCGAGCCGCTCATTCTAGAAAGAGCGCACGGCCTGACCCGATCCGCGGCGCTAACGTCGGGAGTCGCCGGGCGGCGAAGCAGTAGAGAGGAGGAGAGATGGTCGACGGGATGGGGGTGCGTCGCTAGTCGACGGAGGCGCGAGGCTCGGCGCGGTCTGCCGCTACGCGCTGCATCGCGTCGAGGGATTCGTCCAACCAGTTGCGGAAGAAGCGGCGGCCGATGGTCCAGTCGAACACGCGGTATTGGAGCTTGAAGGGCTCGATGCCGAAGGTGGCGTCGACGAAGGTGCCGTCCTGGGCCTCGGCGAGGGTCCAGCGGACGAAGGTGCCGGTATTGACGCACCGGATCACGAGGTTCCTGCAGTCGTCCATGGAATCGACGTGGAGGTTCATCTCGTCCTTGCCCATCGGGGTCTGGGTGACCTGCCGGTAGTTGCAGCCGGGCTCCAGTCCATCGCATTCGACCGAGAGGACGCGGGGCCACCATTCGGGATGGCGGTCGACGTCGGCGAGGAGGTCCCAGACGATCTCGACCGGGGCCTCGATGTAGGCCTGCTGACGCGCTTCGGACATCCGCCCACGATTATCGCCCTTCGGCGGCGGCGCGCCAAATTCGGCCGGATGGCGACCCCAGACCCGCACCTATAATCCGCACAGGCCAGCGAGGGCTCGGAGACACACTTGCAACAGATGCAGATCTACGGCGTGAGCTTCGACATGGTCGGCAAGCAGCCGATCGTGTTGCTGAAGACGGTCGACGGCAACCGATTCCTACCGATCTGGATCGGGCATCCGGAGGCGGCCGCGATTCTGATGAAGCTCCAGGGCGCGTCCACGCCCCGCCCGATGACGCACGATCTGCTGTCGGACCTGCTCGAGCAGCTCGACGCGAAATGCGAGCGGGTCTCGGTGACCGAGCTCCGCGACAACACCTTCTACGCGTCGATCACGGTTTCCGTCAATGGCTCCGAGCTCGAGATCGACTCGCGGCCGTCTGATGCCATCGCGCTCGCCGTTCGCACCTCGGCTCCGATCTTCGCGGCCGACGACGTCATCGACGAGTCGTCGATCGAGTTCGAGCACGAGGTCGAGGACACCGAGGAGGTGGTCGAGAAGTTCAAGGACTTCCTCGACCAGGTCACGCCCGAGGACTTCGCCAAGGGCGAGGACTCCTAGCCTCCTCGGCTCCCCGTCCGGTTTCTAGGCGGCCGTCATCTCCAGCATCGGGTGCCAGAGCCCGTACTTCGCGCAGATCTCGGGAACCGTCTCCGGCTTCATCTCGAGCCCGTACCGCTCGTTCAGCGCCATCATCGCGTCCAGGTCCGGGGGACCGTCCGCTCCGACGATGTCTCCGAGCTCGTCGAAGTAGTGCTCGAAGCCGCCCGGGGCGATGATCTCGAGGATGTGGCAGGGCTCGTCCCCGTCGTTCCAGAACGTGTGCCACTGCTCGCGCGGCTTGAAGACGAAGTCGCCCGCATCGGCGTAGACGACGTCGTCACCGAGAATGGCGCCCATGCGTCCCTTGACCACGTAGCTGTACTCGTCCTCGCGCGAGTGCTTGTGCAACCCGACCGCCAGATGCTTCGCGGGCATCGGGTGCTCGACGAGCGAGAAGCCGCCGCCGGTCTCCTCGGTCCAGGCCATCATCCTCGCTCCGATCGAGCCGAGTTCGACGAGTCGGCCGTCCGATGGCCCAATGTTGCGCGGGCCCTGCGAGCCGTCGAACCTGGTCAGCGTCTGTCGGTCGATGGTCATCCTTGAGTCTCCCCTCATTTCGTTGCACACGACTGTGCGGCGAACCTAGCACACATCAACCCGATCTGTCAATATTCGTTGAACACAGATGTCCACCGAAGCCGCCACAGCCGAGACACGTCGCTATCGCAAGCGCCTACGCGCCGAGCAGGAGCAGCGGACGCGGCAGGCGATCACGGAGGCGGCCATGAAGCTGCACGGGACGCTCGGGCCCGCCCGAACAACCGTCAGTGCGATCGCCGAGGAGGCGGGGGTGCAACGCGCCACCGTCTATCGCCACTTTCCCGACGAGCCGAGCCTGTTCCAGGCGTGCTCTGGCCACTACATGGCGATGCACCCGCCACCGGACCCGACGCGCTGGATGGAGATCGCTGATCCTGCCGAGCGGCTCCGTGAGGCACTCGCGGACGTCTACGGCTGGTGGGACGAGACCGAGGACATGATGTCGCGGGTGATCCGCGACGCGCCCCTGGTCGAGAGTCTCTCCGTGCAGACGCGGGCCCGGCTGGCGTTCTTCGACGAGATGGCCGGGATCCTGATGCGCGGCCGCGGGCTGCGGGGCAAGCGAAGGGCGCGCGTCCAGGCGGCAATCCGCCACGCCCTTGCGCTCTCCACCTGGCAGTCGCTGGTCCGCGACCAGGCCCTGACGAACGAGGACGCCGTCGAGCTGATGGCAGGGATGGTCGAGCGGGCCTAGGCGCCACGTTGCCGGGCGAGCCGGCCGTCGCCCTCGAGGGCGAGCTCGATGATCCGCGCCACCAGGTCCTCGAACTCGAGGCCGGCGGTGTGGGCGGCCATCGGCAGGAGGCTCGTGTCCGTGAGGCCGGGAATCGCGTTCGCCTCGAGCACCTCTGGCTGCAATACCTCTCCGAGCATCAGGTCAACGCGCGAGAACCCGGCGCAGCCGAGCGTCTCATAGGCCCGTGAAGCGACCTCACGGACGCTCGCGGCCACATCCTGCGGCAGGTCGGCCGGGCAGACGTACTCGGTCCGCCCGATCTCGTAGCGCGCCTCGTAGTTGAAACGATCCTCCTCCTTCGCCCGGACCTCGACGATCGGGAGCGCCTCGCCGTCGAGCAGGGAGACGGCAAGCTCCCGCCCGGCAACGTGGCGCTCGAGCAGGACCCGATCGTCGTAGCTGAACGCGGCGACCAGGGCCTCCGGGACGTCGTCACGCGACGCCGCGAATCGGACTCCGAGGGCAGAGCCCTGGGCCGCCGGCTTGACGACGAGAGGAAAGCCGAGGCGAGCCTCGATCTGCTCGAGCGCGTCGGCGGCGCCGAGCTCGCGGAACGCGGTCGCGTTGAAGGCGACCCAGTCGGGGGTCGGGATCCCGGCCGCGCGGAGGAGGTGCTTGGAGAGGACCTTGTCCATGCAGCGGATGCACGAGGCGACGCCCGGGCCGGTGTAGGGGATGCCGAGGATCTCGAGCAGCTCCTGCGGCGTCCCGTCCTCGCCGCCGGGCCCGTGCAGGGCGATGAAGGCAACGTCGGGCCGCTCGTCCTTGAGCGAGCGGACGAGCTCCGCGTCGGCGTCGATCGGCACCACCTCGTGGCCGAGCGAGGCGAGGGCGTCCTCCACTCGCGCCCCCGAGCGCAGCGACACCTGGCGCTCCAGCGAGCTGCCTCCCTTCAGCACGGCGACCCTCATGCCGCGATCAGGTCTCCCGGCGGGGGCGGCGGAGCGGTACCACGTCCCCTGGCTCGGGTGGCTGGGGCGGCGCCGGGATCCGGTGCTCGGCCGTGATCGTCTCGTACAGCCCGACCTGCTCGCCCACCACGGCGCCGATCCGCCGGATGCCCTCGCGGATCTCGTCCGCGTCCGACCCCGAGAAGTTCAGCCGCATGGAGTTGCTCCCCTGCTGCCCGTCGACATAGGCCGCGGCGCCGGGCACGAACGCCACGTTCTCTCGCAGCGCCTTCGCCAGCAGGTCGGAGGTGTCGATGTACTCCGGGAGCGTGGCCCACACGAAGAGGCCGCCGCCCGGCCGGGTCCATGTCGCCTGGGGAGGGAAATGGCGCTCGAGGGCCTCGAGCATCGCGTCGCGGCGGGCGCGGTAGATGTCGCAGAGGCTGTGGACGTAGGCTCGCCAGCGATCCTCAGCGAAGTACTCGACCGCGAAGTACTGGGTGAGGGTTGACGTGCAGAGGTCGGTCGCCTGCTTGCCGAGGGCGATCTTCTCCATCACCGGGGGTGGCGCGACCGCCCACCCGAGGCGGATGCCGGGGGAGAGGATCTTCGAGAACGTCCCGACATAGATCACGTAGTCGCCGCCGTCCAGCTGGTACAGCGGGGGCTGGGGGTCGCCCTCGAAGCGCAGCAGGCCATAGGGGTTGTCCTCGACCACGAGGACCTCGCGGCTACGGGCGAGCTCGACCAGTCGTCGCCGGCGCTCAAGCGAGAGCGTCACACCCGCGGGATTCTGGAAGCTCGGCACCGAGTAGATGAACTTGGGCTTTCGCCCCTCCGAGTCGAGGCGGTCCATCAGTGCCTCGAGCTCGTCGACCCGCATGCCGTCCTCGTCGATCGGGATCTGGTGCGTCTCGGCCTCGTATGAGCAGAAGACCGGTACGGCGCCCGGGTAGGTGGGCGCCTCGCAGATCACCACGTCGCCCGGGTCCACCAGGGTCTTGGCGATCAGGTCGAGAGCCTGCTGGCCCCCCGTGGTGACGATGATGTCGTCTGCGTCGGGGGACATGCCCTCGGCCGCCATCACCCGCCCGATCGCCGCCTTGGTCGCGGCGAAGCCCTCGGTCGGCCCGTACTGGAGCGCCTCGGCCGAGGACTCCTGCGCGATCTTCGTCATCTGCGCGGCGAACGTCTCCGGGGGGAAGGTCGACGTGTCGGGCAGTCCGCCGGCGAGCGAGATCACCTCGGGCCGGGCGGTGATCGCCATCAGGTCGCGCATCGCCGACGAGCGCATCACGCGCGTGCGCTGTGCGAACAGGCCGGCGTAGCGCTCGAGGTCGCGCGCCGTCTGGTGCGCGCGCCGGTGGGCTGGAGACGCCGTGCCCGCGTGCTCGGAGGGCCGGTCCTGCGGTTCGGGCATCGGTGAAGTGTGCCGGAAGGACGCCGACAACCGGCGCATGGCGGACACTTCGCGACTAGATGCGGCCCCCGTGGGGGCTCGGGAAGGGGTCGTCGTCGTGATGGGTCGCCGCACGGTGGAGGCGCTAGCCTCTTTGCGCCCATGAGCCTCTTCCTCGCCATCTGCCAGGGCGTCGGGCTCTCGATCGCGGTCGGGACCTTCGCGGGCGCCTCCGGGCGCCGCGACGCGATCGGCGTGGCGCTCGCGATTGCCGCCGCCATCGCAGGCGCGGTCCTGTTCGCGATCTCGATGTCGAATCGTGACCACCCCGCCATCGTCGGGGTCCCGCTGGGGGCGATCCTCGCGGTCGTGTCCTACGGGGTCGTGAGCGCGGTGGTGGCGGGCGCACAGGCGCGCGTGAAGGGCGCTTCGTCCATCGGGCTGATCGTCGCCGCGACGGCGCTCGTGCTGGCGGTGATCACGGCGTTCGTCTGGGAGCCGTTCGGGCTGCTACTCCTGGTGCTCCTGCTCTGGCTCGCTTCGGCCCGCCAGCGCCGCGCCCGGCGCAAGTACGAGGGGCTGCGCTCGCTTCGGTGAGCCCGCCCTCCTCGGCCGTCACACTCCAACCATGCCCACGTCGCGAAAGCTCTGCCTGATCGTCGTCGACTCGCTGCGCACGGACATGCTGCTGCGGGCGTGCGCCGAGGACCTGGCACCCAACTTCGCGGCCCTGCTGGACCGCGGGAATCTGATCGGCGACTGCGTTTCGGCCTTCCCGTCGGTGACCCCGGTGGCGTGCTCGGAGATCGCGACAGGCTCCGGCCCGCAGCACCACCACATCAGCGGCATGAACTGGTACTCCCGCGCCGAGCGGCGCTACGTGGAATACGGGTCCTCGTGGGAGGCAACGCGCACCTTCGGCCTCTTCCGGACGCTCTACGACACCGTCTACAACCTGAACATGGCCCACCTCTCGCACGAGGTGGAGACGATCTTCGAGCGGCTCGGCGACGCGCGAGTGCGGACGGCCTGCACGCCGTTCCTCATCTATCGCGGCCGCCGCCGTCACGAACTGGGGCTCGAGGGCCTGATGCGCCGGGTCGCGGTGGCGGCGGACTTCCGGCACGCGGTGTGGGGCCCGGACGAGCTCTTCTACGGTGAGCTGTATGCGTCTCGGAGGGTCCCCTGCAAGCCGACCCTGCGGCCGGGCACGCGCGACGCGTACACCGCGTGCGTTGGCAGGGAGCTGATCGCCGACGACGGCTACGACTTCCTCCTGTTCTCGCTCCCCGACAACGACCACTACACCCACACCAACGGGGTCGAGGCAATGCGCAACTCGATCGCTCACGCGGACCACAGCTTCGGCGAGCTCGTGGACGCGGGCGGGGGAATGGACGCATTCCTCGAGTCCCACGCCGTGATCCTGATGGCCGACCACGCGCAGACGGACGTCGACCATGAGGTGCCGCTGGCGGCCGCCCTCGGCGCCGACTGGCAGGTGCTGGCGCCGAACGCCGAGCGCCCGGAGCTCGCCGAGCTGGCCGTCAGCCCGACCGCCCGCGCGGCGGCCGTGTACGCGGTGGCCGAGTCGCCCAGGCGCGAGCAGATCCTCGCCGGCGTCCGCGATCGGCTGCGGGAGCTCGAAGGGGTCGACCTCGTCACCCGCCTCGACGAGGCGAACGGGCCGGCCCCCGAGGCGATCGTGGAGCGCGACGGCGCCGAGCTTCGATTCCAGCCGGGAACCCAGGAGACCGACCTCCGTGGGGACGGATGGGACCTGGACGGCGACCTCGCCGTGCTGGGGCTCGAGCCTCGCGACGGCCGGATCGCGAGCGCCGACTACCCGGACGGGCTCGCCCGGCTGTGGTCAACCCTGAACGCGCCCAACGCGGGCGACGTGGTCGTCTCGCTCGAGACGGGCTACGAGTGCGTCGACTGGGGCGGCACGAGTCACGTGGGCGGCGGGAGCCACGGCGCGCTCCTGGCCGGGGACTCGCTGGGCCCGCTCCTTCTCTGCGGCCTTGAGCCCGGGGGCGGCGACACGCGCGAGCAGTG
>DASQCL010000063.1:0-3101 GCA_035634715.1 Solirubrobacterales bacterium | reverse complement strand
TTTCGGCGCCGCCATCGGCGCGGCCGCGCGCGAGGTCCGGGCGAGCTCCCTGCTTGCGTTCATGATCTCGCTGCCGATCGCCTTCATCTCGCTTGTCGAGTCCGGCACCGTGAGCCCGGCGCTCTTCGACGTGATCAAGGTCGTGCGGGCCCTGTTCCCGTTCGACGCGGCTCTCGACGCGATGTCGGGAGCGCTCGACGCCTCCGGTCCGAGCCTCGGAATGCCGATCCTTCACCTGGCGATCCTGGGCGCCGCCTACGCGGTGCTGGCGAGGATCGCGCTGCGCCGCTTCGCCTAGGCATACGATCCCGCGCCGAACGGTTCCAGTCTCAGCGGAGGAGGTACTGCGATGGCAACTCACGAGGATGCGACCTTGCTCGTCCAGCTCGCCCAGTGGGGCGCGATGATCAACCTGGGCGAGGCTATGGGAGCGGTGTTCGACGACGAATTCGACGCGGAGACCGCCGAATCCCACGATCCGCCCGTCCAGACGATCCTCGCGTATGGCGAGACCGTCGGGACATTGGTCAAGAACGACGTTCTGGACCAGGGCCTTGTGCTCGACTGGCTCTGGGTACAGGGCATGTGGGATCGCGTCGGCCCCGCGGCGGTGCGAGCCCGAGATCGCCTCGGCTCCGACGCCCTCTACGAGAACTTCGAGGCGCTGGCGAGCGCGCAGGCCGGCTAGGCCTGACTCACGGGCGCCTTGACCAGGCCAGGGGGCGGGTCTACTCTCGAGCCATGCCCGAGGCACACAACCGAGACCTGGGCTTCTTCTACTGGGCCGGTGTCGGCTTCATGATCGTGTTTGGGGCGCTCGCAATCCTCTCGATCGGAGCTCCGTTCTTCCTGGTCGGGCTTGTGCTTCTCGGTGTGCTCCTGGGGCGCGGGCCGAGGTGGCCGGCGAGCCTGGGCCTCTTGGCCGGCGCCGGCCTCGTCTGTCTCGTGATTGCGGCGATCGACGCCCTTGGAGGTGCAGCGACCTGGGCCGCGGTCGGAGTCATACTCGTAGCCCTGAGCAGCGCGAGCTTCTGGGCCCTCCGGTGCAGGCCGCTCCCCCGATAGGGCAGCGGAGACCTGCGGTGGCGTAACCCCGTAGGGCCCTCGGGTTCCTGCACGCGATGCGCGCGTTGCTCCTCATTGGCCTCTATCTTGCAGCGGGACTCGCGTTCGCGATTGCCGTCGACGCAGACCCGGAGAACTTCACGGTGGTGTTCTTCGTGACCCTCGCGGCGGCGCTCGTCGTCGGCTGGGGCACCGGTGACGCGGGGTGGTGCGGGCTCTGGCTGTGGCTTCTCCTGCCGTGGGTCATCGTGGCGCTCGGCCTGCCGTTTGGCGGAGCCAGCCAGACGTTCAATGACGGGAACGACATCTACGACGTTTCCGCCTTGGCGGTGTTCGCTGCGATTCCGGCGATGATTGTGATGCTGCTCGGGGCGGGCGTCCGGGCTCTCTACGAGCGCCGTCATCACAGACTGCCCGGCGCCTAGCGCCCCCGCACGCTTCTCGCTGGGCTGCCGCAAGTGGTCGCCGCCTAAGATTGCCGTGTGAGCTTTCCCGCCACCCGCATGCGGCGCATGCGGCGCACGAAGGCACTGCGCGACCTGGTGCGCGAGACGGATCTCTCCGCACAGCACCTCGTGCAGCCGCTGTTCGTCGTCGCCGGCGAGAGCGTGCGCGAGGAGGTGCCGTCGATGCCCGGCGTGGAGCGGCTCTCGATCACCGAGCTCGTCGCCGAGGCGACGGAGATCCAGGCGGCCGGCGTCGGCGCCGTGATCCTCTTCGGCATCCCGAGTGAGAAGGACGAGGCCGGCTCGGGCGCCTACGACCCCGAGGGGGTCGTCCAGCTCGCCGTCCGCGCCTTGAAGGAGTCCCACCCCGATCTCCTCGTGATCACCGACGTATGCATGTGCGAGTACACGTCGCACGGGCACTGTGGCATCGTCCGCGATGGCGAGGTGGACAACGACATCACGCTCGAGCTCCTTGCGCAGACGGCGATCTCGCACGCCGAGGCGGGCGCCGACGTGGTCGCGCCGAGCGACATGATGGACGGCCGGGTGGGCGTCATCCGCTCACAGCTCGACGAGGAGGGCCACTCCGACGTGGCGATCATGGCCTACAGCGCCAAGTACGCCTCCGCCTACTACGGGCCCTTCCGCGAGGCCGCGGAGTCCACGCCCGAGTTCGGCGACAGGCGCGGATACCAGATGGACCCGGCCAACGCCCTCGAGGGGGTCCGGGAGGCTGAGCTCGATCTGGCCGAGGGCGCGGACGTGGTCATGGTCAAGCCCGCGACTCCGTACCTCGACGTGATCCGGCGTGTGAAGGACGCCACCGGCGCCCCGGTCGCGGCGTTCCACGTCTCCGGCGAGTACTCGGCCCTCAAGGCCGCCGCACAGAACGGCTGGATCGACGAGGAGCGCGCCGTGCTCGAGACGCTGACCTCGATCCGCCGGGCCGGAGCGGACCTCGTCCTCACCTACTACGCGAAGGACGCCGCGGCTTGGCTGTGACGCCGGGGGGCGCAACCCGCAAGGAACCGCGCCCGAAGGTTCGCTCCCGCAAGGGCGGCGCCGCCGTTCCGCTCGACGACGCCGACAAGCAGCTGATGAACCTGCTGCAGTCGAGTTTCGCGCTCGATCCCGAGCCGTTCGCTCGGCTCGCGAGCGACGCCGGCATGCCGCTGGACGAGGTCAAGCAGAGGACCCAGCGCCTCCTCGACGAGCGGATCATCCGCGAAATCACCCCGATCTTCGACACCCGGGCGCTGGGGTACGAGTCGATGCTGGTGGCCGCGAAGGTGGACTCGGAGAACCCCCACCGCGCGGCCAAGATCATCAACTCGCATCCCGGGGTCTCGCACAACTACCTCCGCACCCACGAGTTCAACCTTTGGTTCACGATCGCGACGCCGCCCGACTCCGCGCTCGGCCTGGAGGGGACGCTCGAGGTCCTCCAGCGGGAGACCGGCGCCGAGTCGATCCGCCAGCTGCCGACGCTCACCCTCTTCAAGATCAACATGAACCTCGAGATGGAGCAGGGCACCGAAGCGCTCGCCGCCTCGATCGACGCCGCCCCGCCGCGTGAGCTGGAGCGCC
>DASQCL010000062.1:0-5118 GCA_035634715.1 Solirubrobacterales bacterium | reverse complement strand
CCGCGCAGCCCGGACAATCGGCTGGAACGCACCGGATCTGGCTTGCTCATCCGGACTGACGCTCCTCTGCTCACGTCCTTAGGAGGGAGTCGCTCTATCCAGCTGAGCTATCGGGGCCCGACGATGAGTCTAAGGCTCGCCCGGTCGCCGACAGGGCACGACGGCCCGACGTGTTACGATATATCAAGTTAGTTCGCGATATAGGAGAATAGGAAAATGCACACACGAACCTATCCACGCCACGGCCGCTGCCACGGTCGGTCCAGCTATGGACGCACGAGCCATCGCTTCGGCGGCGGTCACCGGGCCCGGCGGGGCGACACTCGCGCCGCCCTCCTGGCGCTCCTGGCAGAGAGGCCGATGCACGGCTACGAGATGATCAAGGAGCTCGACGAGCGCACCGCCGGCGCCTGGGTGCCCAGCGCGGGCTCCGTCTACCCGACGCTCCAGCTGCTCGAGGACGAGGGGCTGATCGAAGGCGAGGAGAGCGAGGGACGTCGCCGCTTCTCGCTGAGCGATGCCGGGCGGAAGGAGAACGAGGCCCGGTCGGGTGACGCCCCCTGGGAGGAGGTCACGGCCGGATACGACCCGGAGCTCCTGCGGCTGCGTCGCTCAGCTCACCAGCTGCTCGCCGCGCTGCGCCAGGCCGCCGAGGCGGCCGGTTCTGCGGAGCGGAAGCAGATCCGTGAGCTCCTCGACGAGACCCGGCGCAAGGTCTACGGGGTCCTCGCCGAGTCCGAGTAGCTCGCCCTCCGGGGCGATCAGGCCGCTGGATTCTCCAGAACCAGCGCCACGCCCTGGCCGGAGCCGACGCACACTCCGAGAACGCCGTACCGCAGCTGACGCTCGCGAAGCTCGGTCGCGAGCGTCAGCACGTAGCGCGTTCCCGAGGAACCGAACGGGTGCCCGATCGCAACGGCGCCGCCGTTGGGGTTGAGGCGCTCGTCCGGGACCTCGAACCCGTCCAGCTGGTTCGGGAGCTCCCGCAGGATCGCCACCGCGACGGAGGCGTACGCCTCGTGCACCTCCCAGACGTCGATCTGGTCGGGGGCGAGCCCCGCGCGCTGTAGGGCCTTGGGAATCGCGTAGGCGGGGGCAATGCCCATGTAGCGGGGGTCGAGCGCATGCGTCGCCGACGCGACGACCCGCGCCAGGGGCTCGGCCCCGATCTCCTCAGCGGCCGCCCCGCTGGCGAGGACCACGGCGCTCGCGCCGTCGTTCAGCGGCGAGGAATTGCCCGCGGTCATCTGGGTCGTGTTCGGCTGCGCGGGAAGCGCGGCGAGCTTCTCGGCCGTGGTGTCGTCGCGGATCGACTCGTCGTGCTCGAACATCCGCGCCTCGGTCTTCCGGGTGGCCGCGATCTCGACCGGATGGATCTCCTTCGCCAACCGCCCGGAGTCCCGGGCGGCGGCGGCGTGCTGGTGCGAGCGCAGGGCGAACTCGTCGATCTCCTCGCGCGTCAGCTCGTAGCGGTCGGCGACGTTCTGGGCCGTCTGCATCATGTCGATGTACGCGTCGCGCGCCAGCAGGTTGGGGTTCGGCGGCCCGCCGGCGCCCGCCCACATCGTGTCGAGCAGCAGCGCCGGTCCCCGGGGCATGAACGGCGCTTCGCCCTTCATGTACGCCCAGCCCGAGCGCGACATCGACTCGACCCCCGCGGCGAGGCCGACGGACAGCTCGTCGCTGCGGATCGCGTGCGCGATCGAGATCGCGCCCGACAGAGAGGAGGCGCAGAAGCGGTTGACGGTGATCGCCGGGACGGAGTCCGGGAAGCCGGCGGCGAGCGCCGCCCAGCGGGCGATGTCGCCCATTCCCTCGTGCGCCGGGTTGACGCAGCCGGCGGTGATGTCCTCAATCCGATCCAGGGGAACATCTACCCGCTGGCAGGCCCACGCCATCGTTTGGCCGAGCAGGTCGTCGGTGCGAATGTGGGACAGAGAGCCGCCGTAGCGCCCGACCGGGGTGCGGACGCCGCCGAGGACAAAGGCATCAGTCATCTCGTTGATCCTCCAGAGTCGATGGGCATGCCGCCGGGCTGGTCGCGATACCCGGGCAGAGGAAGCGTCCCAAATCCGTCATCCGCCGGCTGGGCGCGCGCGGCGCTCAGCCGATCTCGGCGTGATCGACTCGGCCTCGCGCCGGTCCACGCGGGCCTCCGCGGCGAGCAGAACCGGCTTGCCCCCGGCGAGCACGGTCGCCGGCTGGGGCATGATCCTCGCGCGCGCCAACCTGCCGGCGGTGACCACAACCGGGTGAGCGGACGAGTAGGTGTTGACCGTCCAGTGCTGTGGCGCGCTTCGGGACGTCACCAGCCGGAACCTGGGGTCCGGGCTGTGGACGGGCAGGTAGTCGCTCACGACCACGATCCGTCGCGTCGCGACTCCACCCGTGAAGTGCTGCGGCGCGAACTTGTCCAGCCTGCGGCCGGTGTAGTAGGAGAGCGGCGTCCGTCCGTCCTGCGGGACCACGTAGAGCTCCGCGCCGTGCCGCTGTGGGAGCGTGGATGCCGCGGCCTGCCAGTCGTGCCGCTGCATCGCCGGGGTGGTCGACTCGGCGTGGAGCCCGTAGGCGAACGTCGCGGCGCAGCCGAGCGTGGCGAGGACGCCCAGGCCTGCGCCCCGGACGCTCAGCCCAATCCCCAGCGCAATCAGGGCGGGCACGACGGCACCGATCAGGTTGCGCGGGTCGACGTAGTCGAAGCCGCCCCACGCCATGAGCACCGGCACTCCGAACGCGGCGACCGCGACACCCGCAGCCACGCCAGCGCCGCGCCGCTCCGTGGGGGACCCACGCGTCATCACGAGTAGAACGGCCACTGCGACCAGGCCGACTCCGATCAGCCCGATCTCACGCTCGACGGGTGTCGTGCTGAGGATCCCGGCCTGCGGGGCCGCCCCCTCGACCGTCGCGTACTTGACGAGGGCGGTCTCGACCCGCTGCGCGACGGGAAACTGCGTGAAGCCGTTGCCCCTGCCGCTCCCCTCCTGCATGACCGCGAGTGGCATCACCGCGAGGCCGACGGCAGCGACCACCGCGACGGCCATCGCCGTCGCACGCCGGCGCCCCGGCTCGCTCCAGATCAAGAGGAGCAGCGCCTCGGGGACGATGAAGAACACGGCGAAGTAGTGGCTGAGAAGAGCGAGCCCCGAGGCGATCGCCCAGCCCGCCAGAGGGCGCCGTGCGTGCGTGCGGCGCGCCCGGGCGAAGAAGTAGAGCGCCAGGGCCCCGAACATCACCAGCGCCCCGTAGGAGCGGGCCTCCTGCGAGTACCAGATGAGGTAGGGGTTCAGGGCGACCAGCAGGGCCGCGACCAGCCCCGCCCGCCGCGACGCGAGCTCGCGTCCCGCAAAGTACGCGAGGACGACCGTGATCGTCCCGAACACGGCGCTGAGCGAGCGGACGGCGACCACCCCGGTCCCCCAGGCCCGGGACCACAGCCAGATGACGGCGTAGTAGAGGGGCGGGCTGCGCTCGCCGTTGAAGACCACATTCATGCTGCGGAAGAAGCTGGGGTGGATCACTCGTGCCGCGGTGACGGTCTCGTCGTGGTCCAGGCTCTGGTCGCCGAGAGTGGCGAAGCGCAGCAGCGCGGCCGCCACCGTGATCGCGCCCAGCGCGATCGCGACGCGATGGCGCCACGCGAAGTACATGAGTCGGTAGCCGGCGCCGCCTTCGATATCGAAGCCGACCAACACGAGCCGGATCGTCCTCCCGGTCTGTGAAGGGAAAATGAAGGCGCCCGGGCCGAAGCGCCTCGTACCAGGATCTGCAGATGCCACTTCGATCCGCTCGAGGACTTTCCGGCCCGCAACAAGTTCGTTCAGACAGTCGTCCCCTGGCTCCGTGACCTCGGGGCCGGCCACGATCCTGGTAGCCGCGGCCAGTCAGTTGGCGGAGCTTGACTGGTGTAGGGTCTTCCGAGGAGGCCGGGTCAAGGAAGGCTGGAGTGAGGAGAGGACTTTGAAGCGAGCGTTGGCGGCAGTTCTGGTCGTTGGTGGAATGCTGGTCTTCGTGCCGGCAGCGAGTGCGGGGGACCAGGGATCCGCCCAGAAGGACTACTCGCAGACCGCCCTCAACATCATTCCCTCGGGCCAGTACGGCACCGTCCCGCCGCCGGCCGGCGCGGACACCCAGGCGCTCATGTACGACGGCCTGACGCCACTGTTCGACAACGTCACCAACTCCGACCTCACCCAGTACTTCAAGTCGGAGAAGTACGGCATCTCGACCGCCGGCCCCGGCACCACCGAGAACGTCCCGCGCCCGGGCGTGACCATCGTCCGCGACAAGTACGACGTTCCGCACGTCACCTCGAACAGCCACGACGACGGCGTCTGGGCCGCCGGCTGGATCGCGGCCGAGGACCGCGGACTGCTGCTCTCCCAGGCCCGGAACAACGCCTACGTCGCGGCGATCGATGCGCCGGGTCTCGACGCGGTCGACCTGATCGCGTCGCTACAGAACTTCCAGCCCAGCGACGAGACCAAGCAGGTGGTCTCCCAGCAGGCGAACGTGCTGCGGCAGGCCGGCCCAGAGGGCAAGGCGGTCCTTCACGACATCAACGTCTTCTGCCAGGGGATCAACGACTACTTCCAGAGCGTTGGCTCCTCGCAGCCGCCGTTCACCCCGACCGACATCTTCGCGCTGAACGCGCTCAAGGACCAGTTCGTCGGCGAGGGCGGCGGTGACGAGGCTCGCCGGTCCGAGTTCCTCGGCGGCCTCGAGCAGCGGCGCGGCGTGAAGAAGGGCTACGCGATCTTCAACGACCTGCGCCAGAACATCAACAAGGGCAGCCCGACCACGGTCGACGGCCACTTCAATTACGAGCACGCACCGAAGAAGCCCGGCGCCCCCGGCAGCGTGGTCCTCGACCCGAACAGCTTCACGCCCACGCCCTCCACGCAGGCCAAGGTGTCGCACAAGTACAGCCGGGAACGGCCCCAGGCATCAAACGAGCTGATGATCGATTCGCAGCACTCGGACACGGGACATCCGCTGCTCGTCGGCGGGCCGCAGATCGGCTACTTCTACCCCGGCTTCACCTACGAGATCGACATGCACGCCGGTGACCTCAACTGGCGCGGCGCGACATCGGCGCCGTTCCCCGGCTACATGCTG
>DASQCL010000061.1:0-3122 GCA_035634715.1 Solirubrobacterales bacterium | reverse complement strand
CGTCCGTTCCGGGTCGGCGACGACGACTTCTGCGTCCTCATGCCTCACTCCGAGGCATCCGAAGCCCGGCAGATGGCCAACCGGCTCGTCCGCGTCATCGAGGGGTCACAGGTCGAGAACGGCCCCCGGGTGGCGGTCGCGATCGGGATCTCCTCGTGCCCGAGCAACGACGACGATGCGGCGCGGCTGCTGGAGATGGCCGAGGAGGCGACCTACGCCGCAAAGGCTTCAGGGCGATCCGTGGCCGTGGCCGGAGGCAACGATCACGTACCCGCAAATGACTTGAATTGACGATGCAAGATCGCGGGCACCGTCTGCAAGATCCGTAGCAGAGACCCCCCCAGAACTTCACAGAAGCGCGGCAGAGCTACGCTGAGCCGGCAACGGGGACGCCGTCAAGCGGCCCGAGGCATGGAGAACACTTTGCCAGGCATCAGGACGAGAGCCGCAGCCGAGCTCCTCGGCGTGAGCCCCAGCACCCTTCGGAGCTGGGAGCGCAGGCTGGGTTACCCGCGCCCGCGCCGCACGCCGGGCAACCACCGCCAGTACGACCTCACGGAGGTCGAGACGCTGCGCGAGGCGTTGCGACAGACCGGCAACATCTCCTCGGCGGTCGAGGTCGCCCAGCGCCGCGGGCGGGGTCTCGGATCGCCGGCGCGCCTCCTGCAGGCCTTCGACGCGTTCGACGAGTCGGCTGCCGACCGCCAGCTCGAGGAAAGCCTCGCGATCCGCTCGGTCGAGCGAAGCGTCGAGGAGCTCCTGCTGCCGGCCCTCGGGGTGGCCGCCGACAGGGCCAATCACGAGGCCGAGTTCGAGCACGCATGCCGGTGGGCCGTGGGCTGGCTGCACTCGGCGCGCCGCCTCGCCTCTCCCGCGAGCCTGCCCGACGGGGTGCTTCTGCTCGACTCGGGGTCGCCCCTCGGCCTCGAGGCGGTCTACGTCCAGGCGCTCGAGCTCTTCTTGAGGCGCGCCGGACTCCGCGTGCTCCTGCTCTCCGCGAACCTCGAGGCACGGCGCTTCGCCAGCGCCCTCCGGGCCCTGCGACCGAACGCGGTCGTGCTCTGCGGGACCGAGGCGTCACTCGACATCGTCGGTGGACCCCTGCGGCGCGCGCTGCGCGACGGCGAGTCCGTCCGGATCCTCGGCTACCGGACCGCGCAACTCGTCGCGGGCACGCGCGGCACCGCCCTACTGGGAGACATGCCGGGCGAAGCCGCGGAGCGCCTGCTGGGCGTCCTTGCCGCCAGGGCGGCGACGCCCCGGGCAGCGTCCCGCCAGCTGTAGTTCCTCGCCCGCCCGCGTCTCGGCTCGCCGACGCGGACCACGTCGTGGGTGGCCATGCCCCCCGTTGGCCCTCCGACGGGCGCGCAGAGCCATGACCTCGTTTACAGGCTGCAACCGGTGCACAACCTTCGGCCTCAAAAGCTGTGCATCTACTCGTGGGTGCAGTGCAGGGGCATTGCGGCGACCCACTTGTGTACCGATAGTGGGCGGGCTTACCAAGTTCTCACTGTGTTGGTGGAGAACGCACAAGAAGGTTCAAGGTGATGGAGACCACAAGCCGACTGCTGAACGTAGGTCAGGCGGCCGCGTACATAGGCGTCAGCGCGGCGTCGCTCCGCAAATGGTCGAATCAAGGGCTGGTTCCGGTGTATCGGACTCCTGGTGGCCAGCGGCGATTCTCGACCGCGGATCTGGACGAATTCATGAGCTCTATGCGCCAGCCGTCGAACTCGAACCGAAGCCCGGGGATCGGGACCGGCGCACTGCCGCGATAGGCACCACCATGCCGGGCCGACCGAGTAAGACGGTCATCAGAGTCGAGTTCGCTGCCCTTGCCGCTGCATGCCTGGTGGCGGTGTGGGCGAATCGCGACTCCGACTGGTACCTGCCCCTCTTCGGTGTGCTACTCGCGGCCTCGGTGATCGGCGATCTGACCGCGGTCGACACGCCGAAGAGCCAGGTCACCATCTCGAGCAGCTTCCTGGCGATCACGACGGCGGCAGTGTTCCTGGGCGAGACCCCGGCGGCCATCATCGGCGTCACCACCATCGTCGCCGGATGGCTCCGTTTTCGCTATGCGCCGCCGACGCTGCTCATCAACGTCGTCACCTATGCGTGGTTCCCGTTGCTGGCAGGTTTGGCGTTCCACGGCCTGATCCGGGCGGCCGGGATCGGCCAGATGGACGCGCTGTTTTATTTGCTCGTCCTGGTCCTCTTCCTCATCGGCCTGGCGATTGACTTCGTCCTGATCGCGGGCTATTTCAGCTACCTCGAGGGCAGCCGGTTCGTGACCATGGTGAGGCGCGCGCTGATACCGCTGCTGCCCGCAGAGCTGGTCTCGGCGCTCCTGGCCGTCGGCGTCGCCTATGTCTACGTGCAAGCGGGGCTTGGCGCAGTCGCCATGTTCGGCGTGGTCGCGCTCGTGTTCCAGTACCTGATCGGAGCGCTCCTGGTCTCACAGGAGCGGGCGGACGAGCTGGAGCTGCGCGCCAAGCAACTCGCCGGGTTCCAGGTGGCGCTCCTGAGCGCCCTCCTGCGGACCCTCGACCTCCGCGACCGAATGACGGCCCGCCACAGCGCGGCGGTGGCCAGGTACTCGCGGGAGATCGCGGCGGCGGCGGGTCTGTCGCCCGAGGAGCAAGAGCTCGCGCACACGGCTGGGCTTCTCCACGACATCGGCAAGTTCGTGCTCGCCGATCGGATCCTGAAGGGCGATGAGGACCTCACCGAGGCGGACTGGAACGAGATCCGGAAGCATCCCGCCGAGGGCGCGCGCATCGTCTCCGAGATCGACGGCTATCAGCCGGTGGGCGAGATCATCCTCGCCCACCACGAGCGCCTGGACGGGCTCGGCTATCCGCGCGGCCTACGAGGCGAGCAGATCCCCGCCATCTCGCGGATCATCGCGGTCGCGGACACCTACGACGTCCTGACGGCGCGGGACTCGTACCGGGAGCCCGTGGGCTCCGACGAGGCGATCGCGGAACTGCGCCGATCGGCCGGGACGCAACTCGAGCCGCAGTTCGTCGAGCTCTTCGCCGAAGCCCTGGCCGATCACGACTTCTCCTACCGGCATGGTGAATCCGCCGACTTCGAGACGGAACTGGCGCTCGATCGGC
>DASQCL010000060.1:0-8370 GCA_035634715.1 Solirubrobacterales bacterium | reverse complement strand
ATCGCGTCTCGGTCGATCTTGTGCCCGCCCTTCTTCCAGGTGAACTTGTACGTGCCAAGCGGCATGCTGCCGAGATACCACTCGTAGACGCTGGCGAAGTCGTTTCCCTTGCGGTTGGTCTTCAGCTTCTTGCACTTCTTAGAAGCTCCCGGCGGCGGATTCACGCACAGCCGGTAATGAGCCTTCTTGCCGTTCTTGGCCTTGAAGGACCCTCCCCAGGTGTCTCCGCCGACACAACTGCCGTCGGGGCCACTCCCCTTCCCACACTCGGTATAGGTCCGATACCCGCCTCTGGCAAAGGCATCGCTAGCCGAAACCGCGGTCAGCGCCACGATTGCAATCACGGCGATGATGAGCCTGAGTCGCATCTGGTCCTCCCTCGGTTCCGACTTCCCTCGATTGCTGGGCCGAGCCTAAGTGACGTACTCGTTGAACGCCCGTGCGCCCTTAATGCGCCCGCGGACCGGATGGTGAAGCTCGGGCTCCTGGCGAACGACTGAATCAGCGCGTCGGTCTGTCTGATCCCACCGCCAGCGAGCGAGTCACGGCGGCGAGCCCCGGCTCACTCGCCGGCTGTGAAGCGTGTACTGGGGGCCGACACCGCCTTGGCCTCTTGCTCGACGTCCACCTTCGGAACATCCACGCTCGCGACCTCGTATGCCTCCACCTGGTCGAGTGTCTCCCGGTCCAGCAGCGCGTGTGCCAGAGCATCGAGTCGCTCCCGCTCACGGCTCAGGAGCTCGATCACCTCCTGCTCGGCGCCCTCGACGATTCGGCGCACCTCCTCATCAACGAGTTGCTGGGTCGCCGTCGACGCGGCCTCGGAGCCGGGTAGCAGTACACCGTCCTGGCGGCCGTCGGTGACCGCGACAGCACCGATGGCCTCGCTCATCCCCCAGCGCCCGACCATCCCGCGCGCAACCTGCGTGAGGTTTTGGATGTCCGACTCTGCGCCAGTCGTCAGATCTCCGAAGACGACCCTCTCAGCGGCCCGGCCTCCGAGCGCCACCTTGATCCTGGCCAGGAGCTCATCGCGCGCATAACTGAAGCGGTCGGTCTCCGGTGTGGCCAGCGTGACACCCAATGCCTGGCCGCGCGGGATGATCGAGATCTTCCGGACCGGGTCCGCCCCCGGCGTGAGCATGCCAACAAGCGCGTGGCCGGATTCGTGGTAGGCCGTGCGCTTGCGATCCGCTTCCGTCATCACGACCTGGCGCTCTGCCCCGAGGATGATCTTCTCGATCGCATCGGTGAAGTCCCGCTGCTCCAATGCGGCGTGATCGCGTCGCGCCGCGAAAAGCGCCGCTTCGTTGACCAGCAGCGCGAGGTCAGCCCCGGTTGCGCCCGGTGTTGACGCCGCGATTCGCTCGAGGTCCACATCGTCCGCCAGCGGCACCGAACGCGTATGGATCTTCAGGATCGCCGCGCGACCCTTGCGGTCGGGCGCCTGAACGGCGATCCGGCGGTCGAAGCGCCCAGGTCGCAGTAGGGCTGGATCGAGGACCTCGGGCCGGTTCGTCGCGCCCAGGACGATGACGTTCGTCCCGGGCTCGAAGCCGTCCATCTCGGTCAGGATCTGATTGAGGGTCTGCTCGCGTTCGTCGTGGCCGCCACTGATTCCGCCCACGTTTCCCGCCCGTGAGCGGCCGATCGCGTCCAACTCGTCGATGAAGACGATCGCAGGCGCGGCCTCCTTGGCCTGCTTGAACAGGTCGCGGACGCGCGACGCGCCGACACCCACGATCGCCTCCACGAACTCGGAAGCCGACAGGGAGAAGAACGCGGCGTCTGCCTCGCCGGCGACCGCCCGCGCGAGCAGCGTCTTGCCGGTACCCGGTGGGCCGTACAGCAGCACGCCATGGGGAACCCGTGCGCCGAGCTTCGTGTATCGCTCCGGATTCTTCAGGAAGTCCACGACCTCGACGAGCTCGTCCTCGGCCTCGTCGATCCCGGCCACGTCGTTGAAGCAGACCCGCTCCTGTTCCCCGGTCCTGACACGCCGCGCGGTCGAGCGGCCAAACCCGCCGAGGATGCCGCCTCCCCCACCCCCCAGCTGGCGGCGCGCCAGCCAGATGAAGAACGCCACGAGCAGGATTGTCGGAAGGAAGCCGAGCAGCAACGTGGCCCAGATCGAACGCCCGGTGTCCGGTGGCTCGGCGTTGATCACGACGTTTCCCTTGTCGAGCAGACGGGTGATCTGACCGTGGTCGGTGAATGCGGGGACCTCGGTTTCGAAGCTCGTTACCGTGATCGGCTTGGCATCGCCCGGCGGGTCGTAGGTCGCAGCGTCCACGAGGTCGCCTTCGATCGAGTTCTCTTGAGAGCTGATCTCCTCGACATTGCCCGCCTTGACCTGGTCGACGAAGAACGGTTGGTACGGAATCCGCTGACGCGAGGGCGCACCGCCGGTCACGAACGAGATCACCAGGTTCAACGCCAGCAGCCCGAGGAGAATGGCGATGAACATCCGGGCTCGCGGCACCATCGGCGGCTTGGGCTCGGGCGGTGCGCCGCGCCCGTCCGCCGCTGGATCGACGCGCCAGCCTGACGGATGTGCCTTGTCAGGCGGTGCGCTCCTCGCGACGGCCGGCTGGCCGGAATCCGGATCGCCAGCCGGATCGGACCGCTGTTCGGAAGTGCTTGCCACTGGGACTCGTCAGCCTAGTCCGGCACGCCCCCAACGGTCAGGCGACGAACTGCTCGTTGGGGTGGACGCCGAGCCAGTCCCAATGCGACTCGATCTTGGCCCAGAGCGTCTCGGCGTTGCGGACGAACTCGATGTGCTTATAGACGGGCGACCCGGACACCTTGCGGGACGGAAGTGTAAGTCTGCCCACGGCGGCCATGGGTACGGCATGGGTACGGGACTGACCTCGACTGACCCCTATCGCGTGCCTGCTTCCCGTGCCTGACGCATACGATGGGAGGTGTGGCCAACTATCGGATCTGGGCGCCTTGGCGGCTCGAATACGTGAAGGACGCGTCCAAGGACTCCCACGAGGGCTGCATCTTCTGCACGGCGCCGGCGGAGGATGACGACCGCGGCAACCTGATCGTCCACCGCGGCGAGCGTTGCTACGTGATCCTCAACAAGTTCCCGTACACGAACGGGCACGTCATGGTGGCTCCGTACGCCCACCTCGCCACCCTGCCCGACCTCGACGCCGAGACTGTGGCCGAGATGATGGCCCTGGCCCAGAAGGCGATCACCGTGCTCGACGAGGTCTACGGCCCTCAGGGGTACAACGCCGGGCTCAACCAGGGACGAATCGCCGGCGCGGGCTACGCGGACCACATCCACCTCCACGTCGTGCCGCGGTGGGCCGGGGACACCAACTACATGCCGGTGCTCGCGGACACGCGGGTGATGCCGCAGTCGCTCGAGGACAGCTACGACTCCCTGGTGGGGAAGTTTTGAGCGACACGGTCCCAGCCTCCATCTTCAAGGCGTACGACATCCGCGGCATCTACGGGACGGAGCTCGATGGTGACATCGCCCACCTGGTCGGCCGGGCGTTTGCACGCGTGCTCGGCGGTTTGCGCGGCAAGGAGCCTTCCGACCTCCGGGTCGGCCTCGGCCGCGACATGCGCAACGAGGCGCCAGAGATGAGCGGCCGGGTCCGCGAGGGGCTGGTCGACGAGGGCTGCACCGTGCTCGACGCCGGACTGGTCGGAACGGAGATGCTCTACCAGCTGGTCGGCTCGCGGGAACTCGACGGCGGCGCCATGGTCACTGCCTCGCACAACCCGAAGGCGTACACCGGCGTCAAGCTCGTGCGCGAGGGGGCGCTCGCCCTGTCAGGCGACGCCGGTATCGGCGACGTCCGCGCCACGATCGAGGCCGGGCTCCCGGACCCGCCCGGCGGGGGGACCGTGGAGGCGGTCGACATCTACGACACTTACCACGAGCGGGTCATGGGCTTCATCGACCCGAACGAGGTGAAGCCCCTGAAGGTCATCGCCGACGGCGCGAATGGCATGGCCGGCCCCATGGTCGGACCGCTTCTGGAGCGGCTCGGTCTCGACCTTAAGACGTTCTACTGGGTCCCCGACGGCGACTTTCCGGACCACGACCCCAACCCACTTGTCGAGGAGAACCGCCAGTTCATCATCGACAAGGTCCGCGAGGAGGACGCGGACCTCGGCATCGCGTGGGACGGCGACGCAGACCGGTGCTTCTTCATCGACGCGGAGGGGGTGTTCGTCGAGGGCGATTTCCTCACCGCCCTGCTGGCTCGGCAGCTCCTGGAGAAGGAGCCCGGCGCGCGAATCGTCTACGACGTCCGCGCCAGCCGCGCGGTCCCGGACACGGTCCGCGAGCTCGGCGGCACCTCGTACATCAACCGGGTCGGCCACGCGTTCTTCAAGCAGGCTCTGCGAGAGCACGACGCGGCCTTCGGCGGCGAGGTCTCCGGCCACTACTACTTCCGCGACTTCTGGTGCGCTGACTCCGGGACGATCCCGGCGCTGCTCGTCCTCGAGCTGCTCTCGACCCAGGACCGCACGCTGTCGGAGCTCGTTGGCGAATTCCGCGAGCGTTACTTCATCTCCGGCGAGATCAACTCCGAGGTGGACGACCAGAAGGGCAAGATGAAGGAGCTCGCCGAGCGCTACTCGGACGGCGAGGCGTCATGGCTGGACGGCATCTCGGTCGACTACCCCGACTGGCACTTCAACGTCCGCCCCTCGAACACCGAGCCTCTGCTCCGCTTGAACCTCGAGTCCCTCGTCTCCCCGGAGGACATGGAGGCCAAGAGGGACGAAGTCCTGACCATCATTCGGGCATGAAGTCGACGCGCACCCCGACAGGAGCTTGCTCCTGGCGGGCATTGATGTGAAGCCCGAGGAGGCGCTGGAGCATGCGCGCGAGGCCGGCATCCATCGCCTGCAGATTCCGACGCCGTTCGCCGTCGGCCGCGTCAACTGCTATCTGATCGAGGACGACCCGCTCACCCTCGTCGACACCGGGCCCAACTCGGGCAAGTCGCTCGACGAGCTGGAGCACCAACTGGCGGACCTGGGGCGGTCGATCGCCGACATCGAGCTGGTCGTCCTGACCCACCAGCACATCGACCACCTGGGGCTGGTGGAGATCATCGCCGACCGATCGGGCGCGGACGTCGCGGCGATCGACGTCGTCGTGCCGTTCGTCGAGAACTTCGGAGACGACATCGAGGCGGACGACAAGTTCGCCGCCTCGCTCATGCTCAGCCACGGAATCCCGGAGGACGTCGTGGTGGCGCTGCGCTCGGTCTCACGAAGCTTCCGCGCCTGGGGGGCGAAGGCGAAGGTCACGCGCCCGCTCCACGACGGTGAGCAGCTGAAGCTCCGCGACCGATCACTCGAGGTGCAGCACCGCCCGGGGCACAGCCCGTCCGACACGGTCTTCTGGGACGCGGACCGGGAGATCCTCATCTGCGCCGACCACCTGATCGCGCACATCTCCTCGAACCCTCTCATCTCCCGGCCGCTCGACGGCTCCGACGAGCGGCCCCACGCGCTGATGATCTACATCGAGTCGCTGCGGAAGACGAGGGAGCTGCCCGCACGCATCCTCCTCCCCGGTCATGGTGAGCCGATCACCGACCACCGCGCGCTGATCGACGAGCGCTTCGCCCTCCACCGGAAGCGATCCGAGAAGATCCACGGGCTGATCTCCGAGCGGCCCCGCACCGCGTACGAGATCGCGCAGGAGCTCTGGGGCAACGTCGCCGTCACCCAGGCGTTCCTGACGCTGTCCGAGGTTCTCGGGCACATGGACCTCCTCGCCGCGGACGGGCGGGCCCGCGAGGTGGTGGACGGAGAGCTGATCCGTTTCGAGGCGACGTAGTGGGCCCCACCGGCCCGAGGCGCCACTAGTAACGTGCGGAAGCAGGAGCTCTCTGCGTGATGGCCGGCCCCGCAACGATCGAGGCACCGCCTCGACCCGAGGCGCAGACGAATGGTGCGCCCGCGCCCGCGCGCCATGCCAAGAAGCGGATGCTGATCATCGTCAACCCGTACGCGACCACCGTGTCCGACCGGTTGAAGAACCTCGTGGTCTACGCCCTTCAGGGCCGTTACGACGTCGAGGCGGTCATGACAGAGGCGCAGCACCACGCGATCGAGATCGGCCGCGAGGCCTGCGAAGGCGGCTATGACGTCGTCGTTGCGTTCGGGGGAGACGGGACGCTCAACGAGGTCGCCAACGGGCTCGCCGGCACGGACGTGCCGGTGTCCGTCCTGCCGGGCGGCTCAACGAACGTGGTCGCGCGAACGCTTGGGATCCCCAACGACGTCGTCGACGCGACCGAGCATCTCCTGGGCCTCGCCGACGACTTCCACCCGCGGCGGATCGACCTCGGAGTTGCCAACGGGCGCCGGTTCGTGTTCGCCTGCGGCGCAGGCCTGGACGCGACCGCGGCGAGGACCGTCGACTCGCACCCCAGGCTGAAGCGGCGCGGTGGGCGCTGGTACTACACCTGGGCCGCAGTCTCAGGCTTCTACGGCTCCTACCTCCGCAATCCGGTCCGTATGCGGATGCGCGTTGGCGAGGACACGACCGAGGGGGTCACCGCGATCGCACAGAACTCGGACCCGTTCAGCTACTTCGGCAGCCAGCCGCTGCACATCTGCGAGAACGCGGCGCTCGACAACGGCACGCTCTCCGTTGCGATGCTCCGCCGGGCCGCCCAGCGCGACGTGCCCACCATCGCGACCCGTGTCCTGATGAAAAGCGTCCGCACGCCCGCCCACCGGCAGATCGACCACTTCGAAGGCGTCACCGAGTGCCGCGTGGAGTCGGTCTCCAAGGACTCCGACGGCCGCATCCGCCCGTTTCCCGTCCAGGTCGACGGCGACTACATCGGCGATAACGGGGAGCTCGAGCTCGGCATCGAGGCGGGTGCGCTCGCGATCATTGCCTGAGCTCGGCCCCGGGCTGCTGACCCCGGTCGATGGCTGCAAGTTCTGCGCGATCGTCGCCGGCGAGGAGCCGGCGCACGTCGTCTTCGAGGACGAGATCTCGATCGCGTTCCTGGACCACCGGCCGCTCTTCCCCGGCCACTCACTCCTGATCCCGCGCGAGCACTACGAGACGATCTGGGACCTGCCCGATGAGCTGGTCGGCCCGCTGTTCGCGAACGCGAAGTCGCTCTCGGAGGCCATTCGGACGGCGATGGGCTCACAGGGCGCGTTCATCGCGCTGAACAACGTCGTCAGCCAGAGCGTGCCCCACCTGCACGTCCACCTGGTCCCGCGGAACCGCAAGGACGGTCTGCGCGGCTTCTTCTGGCCGCGCCGGAAGTACGACAGCGAGGAACACATGCGCGAGACGGCGGCGCGAATCCGCGAAGTCCTAGAAAAAGGGCAATGAAGGGAGGCGTCAGCGGCGAGATCTGCGGGTCAATGCAATCTGCGCCCGACAGGTGGACGCGGATTGCGTTGACCCGGCTCCATTGGACATCGCGTAGCCGATTCGGTGCGCGACCAGCCCAAGGCCATCGACCCCGCGGAACACCGCCTCCTCCACCTGCCTCTCGCGCAACCGAGCGACGATGTCGCGCGCGGTGCCGGCCAGCCCGTACCGCAGCGGCCACGCTGGGGAGCTGCCCGGGTAGCGCTTGTTGAGCCAGCGCGCGCCCGCCCCGTAGCGGGCGACCGCACCGAGGAGCGACGGGAGGGTTGCCCGGTGCCGGTGATGGACGACCGCGCCCTGGCGAAAGTCGAGTCGCCACCCGCCGGCGGCAAGGCGCCGGCAGATGTCGAGGTCCCCGCCGGATCGGATCCCCTCCGTGAACCCGCCGACCTGTTCGAATGCCTCGCGGCGGACGAGCAGATTTCCCGCGGCCGCCCCTCCCCCACTTGCCCTGATCAGCCCGTCCGCGTGGTCGAAGAGGTTCCGCGACCGCGCATAGCGCGCGGCGAACGATGCCTGTTCAGGTTCGCCGAGGATCTGACCGGCGACGGCCCCGCACCCGTTCGAGATGGACTCCTCGAAGTAGGCAGCCAGGAGATTCGGCGCCGGGCGGCAATCCGCGTCCAGGAACAGGATCCAGTCGGCCGTGGCCACGCGCGCTGCCTCGTTGCGGGCGTGGTAGGCGGAGCGCTCCCGAGCGGCCCGCACCACTCGGATCCCGTGACCTGCGATCAAGCCCGCGTTCCCGCCACCCGTGTTGTCGGCAACGATCAGCTCGTCGCCGTCTCGGATGTCCAGGCAGCGAAGGGCGGCCACAAGGCGATCAGCGCCGGTCCAATCGCCCCGAAAGGGCACGACCACGCTGACAGCGGGCCGTGCCTTTTGGGGATCTAGCGTTGCCATAGCAATGCTAGATCCCCAGAAATCGCCTCAGGAATCAGATTCGAGGGCGCGCATCGCCTCCGCCGGGTCGA
>DASQCL010000059.1:0-2022 GCA_035634715.1 Solirubrobacterales bacterium | reverse complement strand
TCGCGGGCAACCGGTCCGGGAAGCGCCTCGCGTGCGCGACCTGCCCGCACCGAGGAAGAACGAGAGCGCGGCCGGTGGCGCGATGCAGCGCGTCTTCGCGTGGCCGTACCGAGGGATCCTCGCGTTCCTCATCTGGACGGGCGTCCGCCCGTGGCAGCTGACCCTCCTGTCCCTCGCGTTGAACGTCGTCACGGGCGTGCTGATCGTGACCGGTGCGTGGTTGGCCGCCGGAGGCGTCCTCATCCTCGCCGGCGCGTCCGACGTCTTCGACGGGTCGGTCGCCCGACACCGGGGCGAGGCCAAGCGGGCCGGTGCGTTCATGGACTCCGTGCTCGACCGTGTCTCCGACATGATCTTGTTCTCCTGCTTGTTCTGGCGTCTGGCGGCCGATGGCAAGAGCCTGGAGGCGGCGCTCGCGTTGATCACGCTCGTCGTGAGCCTCGTGGTCAGCCATATCCGCGCCGAGGCCGAGGCGGCCGGAGTCCTCTTGAGCGACGGGTTGTTCCAGCGGCTCGAGCGCGTGCTCGCGCTGATCATCGGGTTGGTGATCCCCGGCGCGATGCTGCCGGTGCTCGTGCTCCTTTCCGTCCTCGGGACCGTGACGGTCGTGCAGCGTGTGTACTCGGCGCTCCGAGGCGCCTGATGACGGAGTTCGTCCGGGTCGGCGCGCTCGCGGAGATCCCGGAGGGTGAGCTTCGCGCCTACGACGTCCCGGCGGGCCGCGTCGTCGTGACGCACGATGAGCGACGGCTGTTCGCCGTCAGCGAGACCTGCACGGGCCAGGGGTGCGCGCTCGCCGACGGCTCGTTCGACGATCGATCCGATCGGCTCCTCTGCGCGTCGTGCGAGAGCGTGTTCGACGCCGAGACCGGCGAGCCGCTCGAGGGCCCGGCACGCGATCCACTGGCGGTGTTCACCGCCCGCGAGGTCGACGGTTGGGTCGAGATCTCGGCCGAACCGCTCGGCTAGTTCGGCTTCCCTCGCCGACCGGCGGGGCGGTAGGCTCGGCGCTCGTCCCACAGGAGGTCGCCACATGATGGAGCCCACCCGGTTCGACCTGTCGCAGGAAAGCATGCCGACCGCGTGGTTCAACATCATGCCTTCGCTCGTGCAGGCAGGGATCCAACCGCTGCCGCCGCTGCACCCCGGAACGAGGGAACCCGTCACGCCCGACCTGCTGGCGCCGCTGTTCCCCGAGGCGCTGATCATGCAGGAGGTCGCGACCGAGGAGTGGATCGACATCCCCGGCGGCATCCTCGACGTGTACCGGCTCTGGCGGCCCTCGCCACTGCATCGCGCCGTCCGCCTGGAGCAGGCGCTGCAGACGCCGGCCCGCATCTACTACAAGTACGAAGGGGTCTCGCCGGCGGGTTCGCACAAGCCGAACACCGCGGTCGCCCAGGCCTTCTACAACAAGGAGGCCGGCACGAAGCGGATCGCGACCGAGACGGGCGCCGGGCAGTGGGGCTCTGCCCTCTCGATGGCGTGCTCGTTCTTCGGGATCGGATGCCAGGTCTTCATGGTGAAGGCCTCGTACGAGCAGAAGCCGTACCGCCGGATCTTCATGGAGACCTTCGGTGCCGAGGTGATCCCGTCCCCATCGCCGACCACCCAGGCCGGCAAGGGGATCCTCGAGGCGCATCCCGACTCCACCGGGTCGCTCGGCATCGCGATCAGCGAGGCGGTCGAGGTGGCGGCCACGTCGAACGGCGCGGTGAAGTACTCGCTCGGCTCGGTGTTGAATCACGTCCTGCTGCACCAGACGGTGATCGGGCTCGAGGCGAAGGAGCAGATGAAGCTCGCCGGTGAGAGCGACCCGCACGTCGTGATCGGGTGCGTGGGCGGCGGCTCCAGCTACGCCGGGCTCGCCTACCCGTTCATCGCGGATCGGCTGGCCGGGCGTACCCAGACCAGGTTCATCGCGACCGAGCCGGCGGCATGCCCGACCTTGACGAAAGGCGTGTTCGCGTACGACCTCGCCGACGCGGCCGGGATGACGCCGCTGCTGCCGATGTACACGCT
>DASQCL010000058.1:0-8481 GCA_035634715.1 Solirubrobacterales bacterium | reverse complement strand
CGAAGGCGTTGATCTTCGAGCGCTTCGCCTCGGCGGCGTTGAACTCCGACGCCGCCGGATGGAACACGCCGACGAGCCGGACGGGCTGTCCTGTCTCCACGCCGAAGGGGACGATGTCCTCGATCTCGAAGTCGATCGCGTCGCCGATCTTGACGCTGTGGGTCAGCCCGTCCTCGACCACCTCGAACGGAGCCCGCTCGACGCCGAGCAGCTCGCCGATCATGGCCGCCGCCATTTCCATTGGGCCGCCCTTCTGGCCTCCGTAGACCGCGGTGAGCTTCTCCATCTGCTCGTCGTCGGCACGGTCGTCGATGAACAGGCCGAGGCGCCAGTTGCCCTCGGTCATGACCTTGGGGCTGTCGGCGATCGCAGCGACGCCGAGGCCGCTGACGTCGGTCCCCTCGATCTCACCGTCCTTGATGTTGAAGACGAGGGTGACGCGGCAGAAGTCGTAGGTTGCGCCGTGGGCCATCGACATGTTGCACGGGCACATGAGGTCGCACGAGCACGTCTCGAAGTAGCTGCCCTTCAGATTCCAGGACACTCCGGCCTCCTTCGTAGAGGGTGGGGGCGTCCGATTCTCTCTCCCCCACGCGACCGCGTCAAGCGCCCCGGGGCGATCAGGAGCAATCGCGGTCGCCGCTTTGGTCGAACCATCAAATCAGCCGGCCCGCGGGCCATCGGAGGGCCGTTGACGCGGTAGCGTCGGACGGTCCCCGGACAAGGAGGAGATGGAGATGAAGCGGCTACTCGCACGCGCAGTTCTGGCGGTCTCGGTGGGCACCCGCATCGTCGTCGGCAAGTCGTTTGAGTGCATGTGGACGACGTTCCCCGCTGGGACCAAGTTCGACTTCGTCTTCCAGCTGAGTCACTGAGTGGTCGGGCGCCGGGCTGATTCAGCCCGGCGCCCTCCACGCCAGACCGAACAACGGACTGGGCGATCCAAGCGATCGCCGCGTCCTTCCGTGCGTGAGCCGTTATCCGAATCGGCTAACGGGTATTCGATGCCGCTCCTTGCTGTACAATCGCGCCTTAGCAAGGGCTTAATCCGAGATCTCTTGCGCTTAAACGCACCTTGGAATAGTGCCGCCCGCCTCCAGGACGTCAGTAGCGCAGGGAACGCCCGGGGCATTGAAAAGGAACGGAAACCCACAGGGGGTCGAGAAGAGGATGTATCGATTCAGCCGCTCTATGTACCGGGAGTTGGGTCCGCGGATCGTCGAGGATGACTCTGATCGGACGCAGTGCCGGAACAGGCAGAAGGTCCTGGACGCCTGCGAGGCCGCGATTCGCCGCCTGACCTACGACCGACGCTATTTCGCCCGTCCCGCGCGCTCACTTTTCAACGACGTACGTCCGTATTTCACGATGCAGGACCAGCTCTTCGTCTGGCGCGTGATCGATTCCAACATTCGCCTCGCCACGGAGTTCCTGGAGCAGCTCCCCGAGGGCGTCGGTCTCGACGGTCGCCCACCTCAGTGCAACGCACACACGAGGAAGGGCACACCCTGCCAGCGCCCCCCGCTGCCGGGCCGCGAGTACTGCCCGTCGCACAAGCACCTCGACGAGACGTTCGAGAGCGCCGAGATTCCTGACAGCGCCGTGGAGACGCTCGACAGCGAGTTCGGCTCGCTCGCCGCGGTGTAGGCAAGACCCGCCGGGCGGAGAGACACCGACAGCGAAAGGGGCCCCGGGTCGGGGACCTTCGCGCGTCCGGGCGCGATCCGGCGTTTTGAGAGGCTGCACGCATGCTTCTCGGGGTCGACGTCGGCGGGACGTTCACCGATGCGGTCGTCTTCGACGGGACCAACCTGCACACGGCCAAATCGCCCTCGACGCCGGACGACGTCTCCCGCGGCGTGCTGGCGGCGGTCGACGCCGTGCTGGAGGGGGTGGGTGCCGAGCCGGGCGACGTCGAGGTCTTCGCGCACGGCATGACCGTGGGCACGAATGCGCTCCTGACCGAGAGCGGCGCACGCACGGCGCTGGTCGCCACCGAGGGCTTCACCGACGTCCTGGAGGTCGCCCGGCAGAACCGGCCCGACCTCTACCGCCTGTGTGCGCCGAAGCCGGTTGCGCTCGTCCCGCGCGACCTCCGCATCGGCGCCCGCGGGCGGATCGGCCCGCGGGGCGAGATCGACCCGCTGCCCGAGGGCGAGGCGGACCGGATCGTCGGCGCGATCCGCGACACGGGTGCCGAGTCGGTCGCCGTATGCCTGCTGTTCTCCTACCTCGACCGGAGCCACGAGGAGGCGATCGCCGAGCGGCTGCGCGCGGAGCTGGCCGACGTGCACGTCTCGGCCTCCCACGAGGTCCTGCCCCAGTTCCGCGAGTACGAGCGCGCCTCAACCACCGTCGTCGACGCCTACCTCTCCCCCCTTCTCGGCCGCTACCTACACCGGCTGACGCAGTCGTGCGACGAGCTTGGGCTGCGCTCGCCGCTGATCATGAAGTCCTCCGGCGGCGTGGCACCGGCCGCCGAGGCCGCGCGCGCGGGCGCCTGGAGTGTGCTGTCCGGGCCCGCCGGCGGGGCCGTGGGCGCGGCCCTTCTGGCTCGCCTCTCCGGCGAGGGCGAGGCGGTCGGCATCGACATGGGTGGGACCTCCTGCGACGTGTGCGTCGTCGAGGGCGGGCGGGTCCGCCGCACCGACTCGCGCGAGATCGAGGGGCGCGTCATCCAGCTACCGATGGTCGACGTCCACACCGTCGGCGCCGGGGGCGGCTCGATCGGCTGGCGCGACCATGGCGGCGCCCTCCGGGTCGGCCCGCAGTCCGCCGGTGCCGACCCGGGCCCGGCGTGTTACGGCCGCGGCGGGACGGAGCCCACTGTCACGGACGCCAACCTCCTGCTGGGCTACCTCGACGCGTCGTCGACGCTGGCGGGCGGCGTCGACCTCGACGTCGCGGCCGCGGCCGCCGCGGTCGAGAGGCTGGGCTCGCAGCTCGGCCTCGAGACCCTAGAGACCGCGGCGGGGATCGTCCGCGTCGCGAACCAGGAGATGATCCGCGCGCTCCGGGTGGTGACGGTTGACCGTGGCATCGACCCGCGCGACTTCGCGCTGATGCCGTTCGGCGGGGCCGGCCCGATGCATGCCGCGGCGCTCGCGGACGAGCTCGGCATGAGCCGGCTTCTGTGCCCGCGTGCCAGCGGCGTCCTCTCCGCGCTCGGCCTGATCGCCTCGGACCGCCGTCGCGACACGGCCCGCACTGTGATGCTCGCGGGCGACGACCTCACGGCCGAGCGGGTCGCCGCCGAGGTCGCCGCGCTCCGGGAATCGCTGGCCGCGGGGCTCGAGGACGCGACCGTCGAGGTGACCTACGAGCTCCGCTACTCAGGCCAGGCGTTCGAGCTCCCCGTCCCGGGCCCCGAGCGGCCCGACCCCGACGAGCTTGCCACCGGCTTCGCGGAGGAGCACGAGCGCCGCTACGGCTACCGCGATCCCGATGCCCCGGTCGAGCTCGTGAACATCCGCGTGGCGGTCGCCGTAGCCGGCCCTTCTCCAGAGCCGCGGGCGGCGACCTCGGGAGCGCTCGAGCGCCGCACTCGCAGCGCGCTCTTCGGCGACCAGTGGGCCGAAGCGACCGTCCTGCGCGGCGAGCCGGAGGCCGGCGTCGAGGCGGAGGGCCCGTGCATCTTCGAGCTGCCCGAGGCGACGCTGGTCCTTCCCCCCGGGTGGCGGGCACAAGTCGACGATCGCGGCACGATCGTCGCGGAGCGAGCTGGATGAGCGCCCCCGAGCGAGGAGGGCGCGGGCTCGACCCGGTCAGCCTTCAGGTGCTGGTCGGGGCGCTTCGCGCGGCCTGCGACGAGATGGGCGCCGTGCTGATCCGCTCGGCCTACTCGGCCAACATCAAGGAGCGGCACGACTGCTCCACGGCCCTGTTCGACTCGGCGGGCGAGCTGGTGATGCAGGCCGAGCACATCCCTGTCCACCTGGGTTCGATGCCGGACGCGGTCGCGGCGGTCCTCGACGAGGACCACCGGCCCGGGGACGCCTGGATCCTCAACGACCCCTACCGCGGCGGCACGCACCTGCCGGACGTGACGCTAATCTCGCCGATCTTCGATCCAGGCGGAGGTGGCTCGGATCGCCTACTCGGCTTTGCGGCCAGCCGCGCACATCACGCGGACATCGGCGGGCCCACGCCGGGCGGCATGCCGGCCGATTCGGTGCGGCTCGAGGACGAGGGGGTGGTCATCCCTCCCACGCGCGCGACCGACGAGGTGCTCGAGGGGCTCGCGGAGCAGATGAGGAACCCGTCGCAGCGTCTCGCTGACCTCCGCGCGCAGCGGGCCGCGAACCTCACCGGCGAGCGGCGGCTCCTGGAGCTACTCGAGCGAGAGGGCCCCGACGTCCTGCGCGCCGGGATGGCCGAGATCCTGGACTACGCGGAGCGCCGCACGCGCGCCCGGCTCAGCGAGCTGCCCGACGGAACCTACGAGGCCGAGGACGTCCTGGAGGACGACGCCGCCGGCCCGGAGAGGGATATCCGCCTGTACGCGAGCGCCCGGATCGAGGGCGACCGGCTCACGCTCGACTTCACGGGCACCGACGCCCAGGTCGAGGGCAACCTCAACTGCCCGCTCTCCGTGACCAAGTCGGCCGCGTTCTTCGCGGTGCGGGTGGTGACCGACCCGGACGCGCCCCCGTCCGCGGGCGCCTTCCGGCCGATCGAGGTGATCGCGCCGGAGGGATGCCTGCTGAACGCGAGGTTCCCGGCCGCCGTCGTGGCGGGCAACGTCGAGACGTCGAGCCGCGTCGCCGACCTGGTGCTGTCCGCACTCGGCGGCGCGACCGAGGTGCCGGCACAGGGCCAGGGAACCATGAACAACCTCACGTTCGCCGGTGAGAGCCTCACGTATTACGAGACGCTCGGGGGTGGACAGGGGGCGTGCCCGAGTGCCGACGGCCCCGACGCGATCCACGTCGCGATGTCGAACACGCTGAACACGCCGACCGAGGCGTTGGAGACCGAGTTCCCGGTGCGCATACGGGAGCACAGCGTCCGCCGCGGCAGCGGCGGCACGGGCGAGCATCACGGCGGCGACGGGCTCGTCCGCGAGCTCGAGGCGCTTGCGCCCCTCGGCTTCACGCTGATCACCGAGCGCCGCGCCCATGCGCCGCGCGGCCGCGAGGGAGGTGCCGACGGAGAGCGCGGCCGAAACCTCCTGAACGGCGAGCCCCTGCCCTCCAAGGCGGCGGGCAACCTGCGGCCCGGCGACCGCCTGCGGCTAGAGACGCCGGGCGGGGGTGGCTATGGCGCCCGCGGGGGCTAGGAGGTCAGGCGGTCTCCTGGCGCCAGTTGCGGAACGCGGCCACGAGCTCCTCCTCGGCCTCGGGCGAGATGGACTCGGCCGGGATGTGCCCGAGGGCGACGATCGTCATCCGCATCTGCTCGATGTAGAGGGTGCAGGCGTCGCACTCGGCGACGTGCTCCTCGAACCGGGCCCGGGCGTCGTCGTCCATGCGGCCCTCGAGATAGTCGGTCACGAGCTCAACCATCTCCTGGCAAGTCAGCATTCTGTCTTGACGCGGGGTCATCGAATGGCTTCCTCGGGCTGCGGGTTCAAGTGCTCCTCGAGCGCCGCGCGCACCTTCGAGCGCGCTCGGTGCAGGAGCACTCGTTGGTTTGTCTCGCTGAGGTCCAGTGCGTTGCGGACCTCCTCGGCATCCCAGCCGCTGATGTCACGCAGCGTGATCACCTCGCGCTGGCGCGGCGGGAGGTCCCTGATCGCCCGCAGCAGCACGTCGCGCGTCTCATTCGCCTCCAGCCGGCTCTGCGGGTCCTCCCAGGCCACCGGCGGGCTGGCCCACCAACCCGGGCGTTCCCCGCGCTTGCCCTGGAAGCGATCCGGGTCCAGCGCCGGCCCTCCCCCCTCCTCGTAGCGGCGCCGCAACAGCGCGAAGGGCAGGATCCGGCCCTCCCGCGTGCCGCGCGTGCGCGCCTTGTTGAGGGCGATGCTGGCGAGCCAGGTGCGCAGCATCGAGCGACCCTCGAAGCGGTCGAGGCCGTTGAGCGCGGCAAGCCACGTGTCCTGGACCACCTCCTCGGCGATCGCCCTGCTCGGCACGTGCATCATCACCAGGCGCATGAGGAACGGCCCGTGTTCCTCGACCAGGGCCCTGAACGCGTCCTCGTCTCCGCGGCGGAGCCGCTCGAGAAGCGCTGCATCGGGGTCGGCCGGCGCTCCCGCGCCCTCCGCCCGCCTCGCGCCTTCCTCCTCCGGCATCGGTCGCGATTCTCTCATGCGCCACGGGAGGCGTAGGCTCCGCGAAATGGCGGAGTGGATGGAGCTCGACGGCGTCGGCCTCGCCTACGAGAAGCGGCCGGGCGCGAAGAGCTCGGCCGCGATCGTCTTCGTCCACGGTCTCGGTGGGTCGATCAACTCCTGGTGGGCGCAGCTCGCCGCCTGCGAGGAGCGCGGCCGGCCGTGCGTGGCCTACGACCAGCGCGGCGCCGGGCTGAGCGCGAAGCCGCCCGGGCCCTACTCGGTCGAGCAGTGGGCCAACGACCTCGTGGCACTGCTCGACGCCCTCGAGGTCGAGCGCCCGATCCTGGTCGGGCACTCGGTCGGCTGCATGGTCGCCGAGCACGCGTGCGCACGCCTTGGCGAGAGGATCACGGGCCTGATGACCATCGGCGGCGCCCTGCGCTGGCGGGACGCGGCGGCGCCGGTCTTCGAGGAGCGGGTGAAGCTCGCCCGCGCCGGGCGGATGGAAGAGATCGCGACCACGGTCGCAGGCACGGGGTTGAGCGAGGCCCGACGGGCCTCCGACCCGGTTCTCCTGGGCCTCTTCCGGGGTCTGATCGCCTCGAACGACCCGCAGGCCTACGCCGAGTGCAGCGCGGCGACGGCCATCGGCCGCATGGTGGACACCGACCGGGTCGCGTGCCCGGTCCTGGCGTCCTGCGGCGAGCACGACCCGGTGGCGTCCCCCGCCTTCGCCGAAGCCATCGCCGCGGCGGTCCCGAAGGGGCGCACGGCGGTCGTCCCCGGCGCTGCACACTGGTGCCATCTGGAGGCCCCCGAGCGCGTGAACGAGATCCTGCTTGGATTCGCTGACGAACTCGCAACATAAAACACAAATTTTGACATTCGTCGAACCTCCTCTAAAATGACGCGCCTTAGCCGGTCAGCCAGTTTCTGATGAAGACGGCGCCGGCGACGTCCAAGCTCGCTTTACCAACGATCCGAACGACTTAAGCAATGCCTATTGCCTTCAAAGAGTGGGCCGTAACGGTGCGCGCCCTGGCCGAGGGGGAGCAGCTCGTAACCCTGCGCAAGGGCGGGATCCGCGAGGAGGAGAAGCACTTCGAGGTCGAGTACGACCGCTTCTTCCTCTACCCCACCTTCGACCACCAGCGCAACGACCTGGTCCGCGAGTCGCACCACCCCGAGCTTCGCCGCGCGCTCGAGGAGGGCGTGTGGCCGGACGAGGAGCCGCCGCCGCGGGCCCTGCTGCAGGACGGCGGCATCGCACAGCCCGATCGCGTGCGCATCCGCTCCTGGGCGGAGGTCACCGACCACTTCGAGACGAGCGACCCGCGCATCGTCGACAGCCTTTCCCCGTTCCACGTCTGGACGCAGGACTACGCGCACAAGCGGCTGCGGTGGAAGCGCCGCCATCCGCTCCATGTGCTCCTGCTGCGGGTCCACCGAATCCCGCGCCCCGTAACCGTTCGCGTCCGCGACGAGTACCACGGCTGCCGCTCGTGGGTCGAGATCGATCGCGAGCTCCCCTTCGAGGGAACCCCGGTGATGGCGGACGAGGAGTTCGACCGCGCCGCCGCGGAGATCCGCGACATCTGCGGCGAGGCCGAGCCGGTCCCAGCCTGAGCGGACTGATCGAGCAGATCAAAGCCGCGGGCAGAGCGCTCGTCCTCGGGATCGGGGGCGGCGGCGACGTCGTGGGCGCCCTGGCGGTTGCCCGGCTGTGCGAGTCCCTGGGGACCCCGTTCGCGCTCGGTGGCGTCGCCTGGGAGCGGTTCGCTATCGACCCGAGGCCCGGCCCGCGGCCCATCGAGGAGATCCGCGGCGGCGAGCGGCTCGACGGGGCCGCAGTGCTCGCCGACGCGGCGACGACCACCGACGACGGCGTCGCGTTCGCCGAGGCGGGCGTCGCGGACTTCCTCGGCACCCAGACCGCACTCATCGACATCACGCGCGGAGTCACCGGGGCCTCGCAGGGAATTGCGGCGGCCATGAAGCGCCTCCACTGTGACCTGCTACTGGGCGTCGACGTCGGCGGCGACGTCTTGGGCCGCGGTGACGAGGCCGGGCTCGCGAGCCCGCTCTGCGATGCCGTGATGGTGTCCGCGATGCTCGAGGGCGCTCGATCGTCCGATGCTCTCCTGGCGGTGATCGGCGCCGGCTGCGACGGCGAGCTTGCGCCCGCTCAGGTCCTCGATCGGGTCGCCGCCCTCGGGCGCGCCGGCGCCTGGCTGGGGAGCTGGGGGGTGCCGCGGGAGGTCGCCGCG
>DASQCL010000057.1:0-23627 GCA_035634715.1 Solirubrobacterales bacterium | reverse complement strand
AACTCGGCGGGCCAGGCCGCGATGTTTCTCTCACGCCACGCCACGCAGTGCCGGCTGGTGATCCGCGGCGGTGATCTCGGCAAGTCGATGTCGCGCTATCTCGTCGACCAGGTCGAGCGCAACGAGTGGGTCGAAGTCGTGAGAAACGCCCAGGTTGTAGAGCTCCATGGCGATCGCGAGCTCGATGGGGTCACGGTCGCCGAGAGTGGATCCGGGACGCGCCCACAGCTCCCGGCCCGGGCCCTGTTCGTGTTCATCGGCGCTTCACCGCATACCGAATGGCTCGAGAACCAGCTGGCGACCGATCGGGCCGGGTTTCTCCTGACCGGCCGCGACGTCGACAGTGAGGACGCGGTCGAGTACGACGGCGATCGCCCCCTGTTCCTCGAGACCAGCCGGCCGGGCATCTTCGCTGTCGGCGACGTCCACTCGGGCTCGATCAAGCGAGTTTCGTCGGCTGTGGGGGAGGGTTCCATGGCAGTGCGGCTCGTCCATCAGCGACTTGCCTCCCCCGTGACCGAGTCCACGCCCGTGTGACGCGCGGTAGGCGATGTGACAGCCCTTCTTGACCCGACGGAGTAGCCCTATCCGGCCGGCCTACTCCTGAGCACGCGCCGCCTCGAGCGCGGCCTCCCGGTCCCGGTACAGCTCCGCACGGACGATCTTGCCGTTGCGAACGGTGTAGAGGTACGCGGTGTCCCCATGGACCTCGGCGCCGCTTGCGCGGCCGCGGCCGCGGTGGCTTGCCACGAGCAGGACGACGCCGCCGAGGTCGCGCGCCTCGGTGATGTCGAAGTGGTAGCCGGGCGCGAAGGTGGCGAACCAGTTGCCGAACCACTCTCCGACCGCCTCGCGGCCGCTGAACGTGCCGCGCTCGACGAACGCGTCGGCGCTCACCTCGAGCTCCACGTCCTCCGCGTAGAAGGTCATCGCGCGCTCGAAGTCGCGGTCGTTCGTCGCCGCGAACTGGTCGAGGACGATGTCGACGTCGCTCTGCGACATCCGTGGCGTCCGCGCCCCGGCCGCTACTGGCTGAGCGCGGCCCGCACCGACTGCTTGAACGACTTGGTGGTGGCCAGCACTGCCGTCGGCTCGTATCCGCAGTGCGCCATGCAGTTGTCGCAGCGCGGGTCGCGGCCGCGCCCGTACTTCTCCCATTCGGTGGTCTCGACGAGCTCCTGGTAGGTCTTCGCGTAGCCGTCGGACATCAGGTAGCAGGGCCGCTGCCAGCCGAAGACCCCGTAGCTCGGGATGCCCCATGCCGTGCATTGGAAGTCCACCTTGCCCTCGAGGAAGTCGAGGAAGAGTGGCGTGTGGTTCAGCCGCCACTTCTTGCGCCTGCCGTCGGCAAAGGCGGCGGTGAACAGCTTGTGGGTCTCCTTGACGCCCAGGAAGTGGTCCTGATCGGGCGCCTTCTCATAGGCGTAGGCCGGCGAGATCATCATCTGGTCGACCTCGAGCTCGTCGTTGATGAAATCGAGGACCTGGCGAACGGTGTCGGGGGAGTCGTGGGTGAAGAACGTGCTGTTCGTGGTCACCCGGAAGCCCTTCGCCTTCGCGGCCTTGATCGCGGAGACGGCCTTGTCGAAGACGCCCTCGCGCTCCACTGACGCGTCGTGGCGCTCTCGCAGGCCGTCGAGGTGGATCGCCCAGGCGAAGTAGGGGGATGGCTTGAAGAGGTCGAGCTTCTTCTCCATCAGGAGCGCGTTCGTGCACAGGTAGACGAACTTCTTGCGATCGATGAGCTGTCGCGTGATCTCGTCGATCTCGGGATGGATCAGTGGCTCGCCACCCGCGATCGACACCATCGGGGCCCCGCTCTCCTCGATCGCGCCGATGGCCTGGTCCACTGGCATCCGGCGCCGGAGCACGTGGTCGGGGTGCTGGATCTTGCCGCAGCCGGAGCAGGCGAGGTTGCATTGATAGAGCGGCTCCAGCTCGACGAGGAGAGGGAACTTCTCCCGTCTCGCAAGGCGCTGGCGCGCCAGGTAACTGGCGGTTCTAAGGCTCTGTCTGAGTGGAACGGCCATTCGCGGTGGATCCTTTCAATTCGGCCGGAAGCCCGAAGTGGACATTCTCGCTGATCCCGCCGTTCTCCATCACCTCGAGCGGTCCGAGCGCTGACAACGAGGCCACCAAATCCTGCACGATTCGCTCCGGCGCCGACGCGCCGGCGGTCACCCCGACTGTCCGGGCGTCCGCCAGCCAGGCGGGATCGATGTCACCGATGCCGTCGACGAGGTGCGCCGGGCAGCCCGCCCGCTCGGCCACCTCGACCAGGCGCACCGAGTTCGACGAGTTCGCGGACCCGACCACGAGGATCGCGTCGCACTCCGACGCGAGGTCGCGCACCGCGTCCTGCCGGTTCTGGGTCGCGTAACAGATGTCGTCCGTCCGCGGCCCGGTGAGGCCGGGGAAGCGGCCGCGAAGCTCGTCGACGATCTCGCTCGTCTCGTCGACGGCGAGGGTGGTCTGGGTGAGGTAGGCGACCCGATCGGGGTCCTCGGCCTCGGCCTCGCGGGCGTCTCGGAGGTCCTCGACCAGGCGGATCGACTCGGGCGCCTCGCCCGTGGTCCCCTCGATCTCGTCGTGGCCCGCGTGCCCTACCAGCATGACCGTGTAGCCGGCCCCGCTGAACCGCCGGGCCTCGGCGTGGACCTTGCTGACCAGGGGGCAGGTGGCGTCGATGACCTCGAGTTCGCGCCCCCGCGCGGCCTCGCGGACCGCCGGCGAGACGCCGTGCGCCGAGAACACCACCCGGGAGCCCTCGGGAACCTGCTCGACCTCGTCGACGAAGACCGCGCCGCGCTGCTCCAGGTCGCGAACCACGTGGGTGTTGTGAACGATCTGCCGGCGGACGTAGAGCGGCGGCCCGTAGCGCTCCAGGGCGCGTTCGACGACGCGGATCGCCCGCTCCACGCCGGCGCATGACGCGCGCGGGCTCGCGAGCACCACCCGGCGCTCGCCGGTCGCGTGGCTCCACTGGCTGAGGGCTGCGGAGACGCGCGCCAGAGCCCGGTAGGCGCGGAGCGCTCCGGTCATGGTGGCGATCGGGCGGTGTAGGCCGCGGTCGTGGGTGTCGAGCACCGTGCGCACAACCGCCCACGGGCGGCCCGCGCAGCCGCGCGCGAGCCAGGCCGACTCCATGTCGACGGCGATGGCGCCGGTCGCCGCCAGGCGCTCGCGCTCCGCTCCGAAGACGATGCGGGGGACCGAGACGATCGGCCCGGTGTGGACGCGAAGGCCGGCCCGGCGCAGCATCGACGCGACGAGCTCGGTCGCGGCGCATTCGACCGCTTCGTCGGCGCCGCGGACCTCCGTGGCAACGACGACGTCTCCCGGCTCGAGCTCCGGCGACAGCCCGCCGGCGAAGCCGGTGAGCGCCACCACGTTGCCGTCAACGTGGCCGAGCTGCCCCGCAGCCCGGCGAGCGGCCCGCCGGCCGACACCGGTGCGGATCACGTTCGCGCCGGGAGCCCCGCGGCGAACCGCATGGGCCTCGAACCGCATCGGCGCGGCCACCACGAGCCCCTCGCCGCGCACCGGGCTCACGCGGTCACCTCCACGCGCTGGGAGGCCGGGCTCCCCCTGAGCGCCTCGCGGGCGGCCGCCAGGCCGCTTCGCACCGCGCCCTCCATCGTGGCCGGCCACCCCGTCGCCGTCCACGCCCCGGCCACCGCGAGCCCTGGGAGTCCCGTGCGCTGGCTCGGCCGCAGGGCTCCGGCGCCGGGGGCGGCCCGGAACGTCGCGTTGTGCTCGCGGACGACCTCGAAGCGCTCGACCCGGGCGTCACGGGCGCGTGGCAAGAGCTCGCCGAGTGCCGGCAGGAAACGCTCCCGCAGCTCGTCGCGACTCATCTGCGCCTCCCGCTCGGCTCCGGACAGCGAGACCGCGAGGTGCTGGCCGTCGGTCAGCCCGCTCTCTCCGGTGCGGTCGAACAGCCACTGGACGGGCGAGCGGATGCCGGCGGCGAGGTCGAAGTCAGTCACGTGCCGGTCGTAGACGACATGGAGGTTCACGATCGGGGAAGTCCCGAGCCGCTCGAGGCGCGACGGGTGTTCGAGGGCGCCGTCCGGGAGCACGCCGGCGGCTCGGGTGTGAGGGAGAGCGACCACTACGCCATCGGACTCCACTGTCTCATCCGCGCCCGACACCGTGAATTCACCGGGCCTCGTCGCCTCGACCCGCTCGGCGCGCCAGGCGGTGCGGACGTCCACACCCGCGGAGCGGAGCGCCCGCGCGCTGGGCTCCCCGTGGATCGCTGACAGGGGCAGCCGCGCGTAGCCCACGTCGCCCGCCGCGGAGTCGTTCAGCAGCCCCGTCTGGAAGACGAAGGCGGCCATCGCCAGCGACGCCTCGCCCGCGTCGAGGTTGAGGGTCGGCAGCGCAATGAGGTTCCAGAGCGCGTCGACGGCGTTCGGCGACTGACCGTGGTCGGCGAGCCAATCGCCGAAGGTCCGCGAGTCGAGCGCGCCGTCCGCGAGGTCGAGGCGCGAGAGCTCGAGCGCGGCGCGGGCGGCGCTTGCGCGCTCCCGGAGGGAGAGATGCCCGTAGCGCGCCAGCGACCCCGTCAGATGGAGCGGGGCCGGCAGCGAGGAGCGCCGCAGCCACTCCACCCGGCCTCCCGGTGCGATGACCGGGATCTCCAAGCGCGGCTGAAGGGTGGTGGCGGAAGCCGTTCCGAGCCGGTCGAGCAGGGCGCGGTACGCGGTGCAGCAGCGGAGGAAGACGTGCTGGCCGTTGTCGAGCACCATCCCGTCCCGCTCGAACGAGTAGGCGGCGCCGCCGAGCCTCGGGCGGACCTCCACCAGCGTCACCTCGGCGCCGGCATCGGCGCAGGACAGGGCGGCCGCGATCCCGGCGAGGCCACCGCCGACCACCGTGACGTGACTCATGCGCCAGCCCCCGCGAGGCTCCGGGCCGCGACCCACGCCTTCTCCCAGGCCGGCAGCGACACACGCCGGCGAAGGACCTGCTGCGGGTCACGGTCGATCTGCCCGAGGATGCGGCGGTAGATGCCGGTCATCGCCCGCACGCACGCCTTTGACCGCGCGTCGAGGAGGGGAAGCAGCTCGAGCCCCCGCGCAAACCACTCGCGCCCCCGCGCGGTCTCGAACCGGATGAGGTCTGCGGTCGCGTCGGCGGGCGAACTCGAGAGGTCCTCCTCGCAGCCGAACCGGCGGAGGTCCTCGGCGGGCAGGTAGACGCGCCCTCGCTCGAAGTCCTCGCGCACGTCTCGAAGGACGTTCGTGATCTGCATCGCGACGCCCAGGTCGTCAGCCAGCGGGATGGCCCGTTCCAGATCCGAGGCCCCGAAGATCCCGACGCAGATTCGCCCGATCGACCCGGCGACTGCCCTCGAGTAGACGAGCAGCTCGTCGAAGGTCGTAAAGCGGGTGCCCTCGACGTCCATCTGCACCCCGTCGAGGAGATCGGTGAACGCCTCGACCGGCAGCGGGAAGCGGGACCGCGCGTCGGCGAGCGCGACCATCACCGCGTCATCCGGGTCGCCCTCCGTGAGCGCCTTGCGGGTCGCCGCGAGGTCGGCGAGCTTGCGGGCGGCGGGGAGGGTGCCGTCGCCGATGTCGTCCACCCGGCGCGCGTACGCGTACGCGGCCGACATGGCGCGGCGCTTGTCGGCGGGCAGGAGGCGGATGCCGTAGTAGAAGTTGGCGGCCGCCTTCCTCGTCACCCGCTCGCAGATTCGATAGGCCTCCCTCGTCTCCATGCCTAATGCGGGCGCGCCGTTCGAAGCAGGGCAGCGATGCGGTCGGGCCATGAGTGCCGCGGCGGCCGGTCCTCGATCGCGAATCCGGCGCGCTCGATCCCCGCGAGCGCTGCGCGGCCACCGGCGACGAAGGCCGTGACTGCGAGGCGCTGGCGGCCTCGGAGAGTGGCGATGAGTGGCTCCCCGCGATCCAAGAGCCTGCGGGCTCGCTCGACCTCGAACGCGATCAACGTGCGGACCCGCTCGGGCGACGGGGAGATCGCTAGATCCTCCTCGCTGCAGCTGAAGCGCTCCAGGTCCTCCTGCGGGAGGTAGACGCGGCCGTCCGCCAGGTCCTCGCGCACGTCCTGAAGATGCTCGGTCACCTGGAGGCCGCTGCAGATCGCGTCGGAGAGCTCGATCCGGTCGTCCGTGGCGGCGCCGAAGACGTGGAGGACCATGCGGCCGACCGGCTCAGCTGACAGGGCGCAGTAGGAGAGGAGGTCGTCGAAGGTCGCGTAGGAGCCAACGGTCTGGTCGATGCGATTGGCCTCGACCAAGCGGTGGAGCGGCTCGGCCGGGATGTCGCACTCACGGACGACCGCCGCCATCCGCTGCAGTGCCGGATGGTCTGGAGTCTCGCCCGCGTAGATGCGGTCGATCTCGGAGTCGAGCCAGTCGAGCAGCGCGAGCCGGTCGCCGGCCACCTCGTCGCCGACCTGGTCGACCAGGCGCGCGAAGCCGTAGATGGCCAGGAGCGAGTCGCGGAGCCGCGCGCCGAGCAGGCGGCTCGCGACCGGGAAGTTCTCGCCCCCCGCCCGGGCCATGACCTCCTCGAGACCGGGCACCCCTTCGGGAGTGCCCGGGCGTGGCTCCGCCGGGTTCGCCACCGTCCCGGCGGATGCCCCTCCGCCCACGCCCTAGCTCCGCTCGCCGGCCGCCGCCCAGCGCCCCAAAGCCATCACCGGGAAGCTCAACCGGTACAGGTGGTAGTTGATGTAGAAGTGCCCCGGGAACCCCGTGCCCGTGTACTCGGGCTCGTCCCACGTCCCGTCCTCCCGCTGCTTCGACACCAGCCAGGCCAGGCCGCGCTCCACTGCCTCGGTGCGGTCGCCGAGCGCGTGCAGCGCGATCAGCGCCCACGCCGTTTGTGACGCGGTGCTGGGACCGCGGCCGATCCAGGCCGGGTCGTCGTAGGAGCGGCCGTCCTCGCCCCAGCCGCCGTCCGGGTTCTGGATCCGCTCCAGCCAGGCCGCCGCGCGGCGCAGCCGTGGGTCGCTCCGCGGGACGCCGCAGTCGACGAGCCCCGGGACGGCCGCGCCGGCGCCGTAGACGTGGTTGATGCCCCATCGGCCGAACCACGAGCCGCCGTCCTCCTGCTCGGCCAGCAGGTACGAGATGCCCGCGCGGGCGGCCGGCGCGTCCGCCAGACCCTCGCCGCCGAGCATCTCGAGGACGTGGGCCGTGACGTCGGCGCTGGGCTCGTCGATCACCTCGCCGAAGTCGCAAAACGGTATGTCGCGGCACATCTCCCGCACGTTGTCGGCGTCGAACGCCCCCCAGCCGCCGTTCTGGCTCTGCATGCCGACAGTCCATTCGGTGCCGCGGCGGATCGCCTCGTCAACCCGCTCGGGTTGAGGGTGGCGGACCCGACGGAGTGCCAGCACGACCTCGGCGGTGTCGTCGATGTCCGGGTAGTGGTCGTTGTCGAACTCGAACGCCCATCCGCCCGGGGCGAGCTTCGGCCGGCGGACCGCCCAGTCGCCCTTGATCCGTACCTCCTCGCCAAGAAGCCAGTCGGCCGCTTTGACGAGCGCGGGGTCGTCGCTCGGGACGCCCGCGTCGCTCAGTGCGATCATCGCCAGCGCCGTGTCCCACACGGGCGACTGGCATGCCTCCAGGCGCCGCATATCGCCCTCTTGGATGAGGAACCGCTCGATGCCGTCGAGCCCCTTCTTCACCGCCCCCTCGCTGACGTCGTGGCCGCGCAGGGAGAGCGCCATGAGGGAGTAGACCCAGGGCGGCTGGATGCCGCCCCAGGACCCGTCGTCCTCCTGGCGCTCGAGCACCCACCGCTCGACCAGCGCCAGCGCCCGGCGCCGGAGCGGCTTCAGCGGGTGCCGCTCATAGACGCGGCCGACGCGGTCGAGCCACAGGAGCACGCGTCCGCGGAAGGTCCGGGGCCGCGGCTTGACCGGGCGCCCGGTTCGCAGCTCGTCGAGGCCGAAGGGCAGTGGGCGCACCGGGCGCTCGGCGCGGACGATCGTGAGCGCGGCGATCGTCTGCCGCGCCCAGCAGGCGAAGTCGTAGATGTTGAGGGGGAACCAGGGCGGCAGGAAGATCAGCTCGGGGGGCAGCGCGGGAACGTCGTCCCACTCCCAGAGGCCGAAGAGCGCGAGCCAGATATGGGTGAAGACGCGCGCGTTCTCGATGCCGCCGGCGGCCAGGACCGACTCGCGCGCGGCGGCCATGTGGGGCGCCTCCGGCTCGTCGCCCGCGAGCCTGAGCGCGGCGTACGCCTCCACGGTCGTGGAGAGGTTGGCGGGCGCCCCGTAGAAGTTGGCCCAGCTGCCGTCCTCGCGCTGCTGGGAGCGGATCCAGTTCGCCGCGCGCCCGATCGCCGCCGCGTCGCCGATGCCCAGGAACTCGCGCAGCAGGAGGTCCTCGGCGTCCATGGTCACGTTCGTCTCCAGCTCCGCCTTCCACCAGCCGGCCGAGTCTTGGAGGGTCATCAGGTGGCGGCGTCCGCGTTCGAGTGCCTCTTCGAGAGCGTCCTGGGGGAGGGGAGCCGGTGCGGCCTTGTCGATGACCTGGGCTTCCGCTTGAGCTGTGGACGCAGGTTGCACTCGTTGACGCCTACCCCTCGGGCGACGCGAAGCCTACTCGTAGGCGTGGTCGAAAAGCCCGCTCGTGGCGCTCGAAATCAGGCTCCGAGCACGTACAGCCGGTAGCGGCCGATCTCGAGCTCGTCCCCGTCGCGAAGCGGGGTCCACTCGACGCGTTCGCCGTTGACGAAGAGCCCGTTGAGACTGCGGTCGTCGAGCGCGCGAAGCTCGTTCTCGGGAGTGCGCACGAGGAGCGCGTGGCGGCGGGACACGGTCGCGTCGTCAAGTCTCAGGTCGGCGGCGGTGCTGCGGCCGATTCGCGTCCAGCCGGTCGGCAGGTCGACGATCACCGGCTCGCCGTCCTCCTCGTAGGCGACGTGCCGCCCGGTCGGGTCGAGACCCTCGCGAACCTCGTCCAGCCAGGTCGGGAGAGTCGTGGCGGTGGAGATGGCCTCGGTGTCGAGGGTCCGGGACTCGAACAGCGATGCCCGCCGGAAGCGTGTCTCGCCGCATGCGGGGCAGCGCGGCACATCGTCGTCCAGCTCGAGCGCGACCGAGTACCCACAGCCGACGCAGACCAGTGACCCTGCGGATAACTCTCCGGACTGGCGAACTTTGAATCCTTCGTCTACCGGCAAAACCATCCTCTCTGCTCGTCGCAATTTTAACTACGCTCGATTGGTGCCCCTTCGCACAAGGCCCGAAACGGTCGCAAATTGGAAGATTGCTGACCGGATCTGGGCAATAGAATCGCGCGCCGTGGACTCGCCCGCTCTGGACCGCGCGCTGGCCTGATGGGGCCGATCTCGGTCACCCGGACGATCGACGCACCCCGCGAGCGGATCTATGACTGCCTCATTGACCTGGCCAACCGTCCCGCGTTCACCGACCACTTCATCGCCGACTTCCGGCTCGAGCGGTTCGAATCAGAGGGCGTGGGCGCGGCGGCCCGCCTGCGCATCGAGCGTGGCGGCCTCTGGATGGAGACAGTGATCGTCGAGGCCGAGCGCCCGTACCGGATCCTCGAGCAGGGCAAGGGCGGGCGCCTGGACCGCATCCCGATCATGACCGCATGGGAGCTCGTCGAGGGACCGAGCGCGGCAAGCTCGGAGGTCACGCTGCGGTTCGGCACCGAGCCCACGCACCCGATCGACCGTCTGCACGAGCTGCGGCGGGGGGAGCGCTACTTCCGGCGCCAGTGGTCGGTCGCGCTGTCCCGGCTCAAGGACCTGATCGAGTCCGGGCGCTCGGGAGAGCGCGTGTCGATCGCCGGGGGTGCCCGGCTTCCGGTGACGTAGCAGGACGGCCGGGATTAGACTTCCGCCGCCATGCAGCGCGCTCTCAGCTCCATGACGCGACTCGGTGCGGTCGCCGCCGCCGTCGTCGCGATCGCCGCGGGCGTCGTGCTCTCCGGCTGCGACACCGCTCCCGAGAACGCCGACCAGGTGACCGAGGGCATGGGAATCAAGCTCGACGACCTGCTCTTCAACGTCCAGATCACGCGCCAGCTGAACCCTGGGGACACCGAGGACAAGGCCTACCTGGTGGGACAGAAGCCACTCGGGCCGAACCAGTACTTCCTCGGGGTCTTCATGCGCGTCCAGAATGAGGGCGACACGTCGGCGCAGGTCCCCACCGACATGAGCGTGGTCGACACCGTCGGCGACAGCTTCAAGCCGCTTCCGAGCGACAGCCTGTTCGCGCTCAAGCTGGGCGACACCCTTCACGGGGGCGACGAGCTGCCGGAAGCCGAGTCAGTGGCCGCGAACGGCCCGATCCAGGGATCGATGGTCCTCTTCCGGATCACGACTTCGGCGATTCAGGACCGGCCGCTCACCCTTCACATCACGACGTCGACGGGCTCGGCAGGCGAAGTCGAGCTTGACCTCTGACGCCGCACTTCGGGCCACCCTGGGCTCCTCGATCGAGGAGTAGCTCGACGCGCACGGCGGGCAAGTAGGGCGGCCTCATCGCGCTCGGTGGGCCGAGAGAAGGATTGACCACGCTATACGTGGTCAATCCTGCTCTCGACGCCAAGTTCCGGGATCGGCTCGCGCAACTGGCTCCGTTGCTTGCCTCACGTGCTGCCTTTTTACGCCACCCCGAACGCCGACGCCATCACCTGGCGGACGATCGGTGCCGCCACCGTGCCGCCGTCGCCGCTCGCGTTGACGACCATCGCGGCGACTGCGAGCTTCGGGCTCGTTGCCGGCGCGAATGCCGTGAACCAGGCGTCGATTCGCTGCTGGTCAGAGCCGGTGGCGCCATTGCCTGTCACCGGGCCGAGCTCGGCGGTGCCGGTCTTGCCGGCCACCTGGATCCCGGGCAGCGCGGCCACGGTGCCCGTCCCGGTCGTGACCACCCCGATCATCAGGCCGCGGAGCGTGGTCGCGATCGAGGTTGATGTGACCCTCGACGGCTTCACGTCGGATTGCAGCGAGTGGTCGGTCACGAGCGACGTCGGGTCGAGCACGCCGCCGTTGGCGATCGTCTGGGCCACGGACGCCATCTCGAGGGGGGTCGCGAGCACCTCGCCCTGGCCGATCGCCGTGACCGCGAGGTCGACGTCGCTGGGGATGCTCTTGGGCAGCGTGCTCGAGGGGATGCCGGCGGCCTTGACCGCCGATTCGGTGTAAAGCGTCGGTGGGGAGTTGAAGCCGTAGCGCTCGGCGGTGTCGACCATGCCCTTCGACCCCACCTTGGGCCCGAGCGGCGCGAAGACGCTGTTGCACGACTCGGCGAACGCCTCGGAGAATGTTCCGCCGCAGGCCTCCTGGTGGGCGTTGTCGATCTGCCTGCCGTCGACCGTCGTCGACGTCTCGATCGGGAACGTGTCGCTGACCTTGACGTCACCGCTCTCCAGCGCGGCGGTCGTCGTCACGAGCTTGAAAGTCGAGCCCGGCGGCTGCGGCGCCGAGTAAGCGATCCCCGCGACCGCCCGAACCTCCCCGGTGCGGGCGTCGAGGGCGACCACGCCGCCGTAGGTGCTCCCGAGGGCGGCGACGGCTGAGCGCTGGAGGTCCGGGTCGATGGTCGTGTGGACCGCCTTGCCGGGGATCGGCTTACTCGACGCGAGCATGCGGCCGCCCGCCGACGGCGTCTTGCCGCCGGTCGGGACAGCGACGAGCTCGCCCCCCGGATGGCCGGCGAGCCGCTGGTTGAATGCCAGCTCGAGGCCGCTCGTCCCTGTCGGGCTCCCCGCCGGGAACCCGAGCTTCGTGAGCTCGGGCTCCTGCTTGGGTTTGGGCGTGGAGACGGTCCCGGCGACTGCGGTGGCGGCGCCTGCGAGGGGCGAGGTCCGGGCGTCGGCCGGGCCCTCGGCCAGCGGCGTTCCGTCCTTCGCCAGGATCGGAGCACGCTTGGGGACGATCGTGTGGCGGACGAGTCGCTCGTTCGGCCGGAGCCCCGGAAAGACGAGGTCGGGCGACCAATCGACCTTGCCGCCGTCGAGCGGCAGCGCCAGCTCCCGCGTGATGTTCCCGAATGCGTGCGTGTGGAGGGTGACCGGCACAACGGCCCCCGAGCCCGAGTCCGAATCCGACACCTCCCCGGTGTCGACCCGCTGGATCGTCGCGGTCTTCTCGGCATCCTCGTAGTCGGCAGTGAAGCTCTTCAACGAATATTGGCGCGCGGCAGCGTCGGAGATCTCCGCGTACATGCCGGAGAAGCTCCGGCTCTGCCAGGCGTCGGCAAACCTGTCGGCGCCGGCCAGGTCAGTGCCTCCTGCACCCCTGATCAGACCGGCCGCGAACGCCGCCAAGGCCAGCAAGGCGATCGGTAGCGCTCGCGTGAAAAGACGACGCCTCCGGGTCGCCTCGGAACTCATATTGCTCAAGCGGGTAGAACGTTAGCCGCCAATGAACTACGTCGACCTAATCATCGCGGTCTTCGCGGTCGCCTTCGCGGTGATCGGTTACGAGCGTGGACTGGTCGCAAGCGCCCTCCCACTGGCCGGGTTCGTTCTCGGAGCCATCCTGGGCGGACGGCTCGGCCCCGCGCTCCTCTCGCAGGGCGGTGAGTCTCCCTATGCGCCGCTGATCACGGTCGTATGCGGGTTGCTGGTCGGAACCGCGTTCGCGGTCCTGATGGAGGGCGTCGCCGAGGCGGTGCGGACGCGGGTGCTGCCCCGAGGGGTGGTGGTGCGCCGCATCGACGGGGTCGCGGGGGCGCTGCTGCTCGGTGCCCTGGGGCTGCTGCTCGCCTGGGCATTCGGCGCCGCGGCGCTGAACGTGCCGGGGCCCGGCGAGCGGGGAGTCCGCGACCAACTTCAGCAATCGACGATCCTCAGCACCCTCAACGGCGTCCTCCCGCCGAGCGGGCCGATCCTCAACCTCCTCCGGCACATCGACCCGGTTCCCGCGGTGACGGGCCCCGAGGCGAAGGTGGGGCCACCGGAGCCCGCGATCGCCCATGACGCGGGGGTGAGGCGCGCCGGGGCGAGCGTGGTGAAGGTGCTCGGCTCGGCGTGCGGGCTCGGGGTCGAGGGGTCCGGCTGGGTGGCGGGCCCCGACCTGGTGGTGACCAACGCCCACGTCGTCGCGGGCGAGGACAACACGACCGTGACGACCCGGACGGGCACCGAGCTGAGCGCGACGGCGGTGCACTACGACACCCACGACGACCTTGCGATCCTGCACGTGGATGGCCTCGGCCTGCGGCCGCTGAGCATCGTGCCGGAGCCTTCGTCCGGCACCGCCGGCGCCGTGCTCGGCTACCCGGAGAACGGCCCGTTCCACGTGGCCCCCGCGAGGGCCGGCACGACCGAGACGGTCATCAGCCAGGACTCCTACGGCCGCGGCCCCACTCAGCGACGGATGACCCCGTTCCGCGGCCAGGTGCGGAGCGGCAACTCCGGCGGCCCGGTCGTCGACGGCTCGGGCCACGTTCTCACGACGGTCTTCGCGTCGGCCAAGGACAAGGGGCCGCCCGGCGGGCTCGGCGTCCCCAACGACGTCGTCAGCCAGGCGCTACAGGGCCCGCTTCGCTCGACCGGGACGGGGCCATGTGCCGCGTAGCCCACCCGAGCCCTTCTGTAGTCTGGATCGAGGGTGGAATCAGGGGTTTCGCAAGCCGAGCGCCAGCGGCCCCGGCCGCGGGGAAAGCCGGTGCGCGTGTCCCCGGATTTCCATCAGGCCGTGGAGTTCATCGGCAAGCGATGGACCGGCGCCATCCTCTGGGCCCTCTCGGAGCGGGCTCACTACTACGCCGAGCTGACCCAGGTCGTCCCCGGGCTGTCGGATCGCCTGTTGTCGCGCCGGCTTCGCGAGCTCGAGTCGGAGGGGCTGGTGGAGCGAAGCGTGCACGCCGGGACGCCGGCGCGCGTCTCGTACGCGCTCACGGACAAGGGCAAGGCGCTGCGCCCTGCCATCCGCGAGCTGCGGGCCTGGGCGCAGCGCTGGAACGGCACCCACTCCTGATCTGATCTACCAGTCCCGAGGGTTCCCCGATGGGATCTCGTCCCGGACGAGGACGGCTTCGACCACCTCGACCGGAGGCGGGCCGGTCGTCTCGTGGAAGAGGTTGAGCTGGTCGGCTCCGAGAGTGCCGAACGCGGTCTGCACCGCACTTAGATAGGCGGCGAGGATGACGGCGCCCGGCGGCAGGGTTGGGGCGAAGTTCTCGGGCTTGGCGGTGAAGGTCACGACGCGGTCGAACGCCGCTGCGGCCTCGGCGGCAGCGGAGTCCGTGACGTCGATCCGGTCGTAGCGGATCTCGCGGACCGCAAGCCGGTCGAGCTCCGGCTCCGTGACCGCGAGCATGACCCCGTTCGGCCCGGCGCCGCCCGGGTCCGGCTCTAGGTTCAGGCCGACGCAGTGTGGCGGCACGACCCCGGTCCCGGCATCCGCGAAGGTCTTCTCGGTCGCGAGGTTGTCGCGCACCTGCGACCAGCGGCGGCGCCAGCCGGCGAGGCGCCCGATCGCGAGGGAGTCGATGGGACGACCGAGCGTTCGCTCGGCGCTCGTGGCGCTCACCAGCGACCCGTAGGCGAAGAGTGCGATCCGTTCGCTCACGTCGCCCACTGCGGCTTCCACGCGGGCGCGCCGCACAGGCGCGCCGCCGCGGGACAGCCGTGGCACAACGATCGGTGGGGAGAGGCGGTGCGCGCGAAGTCGCCGTCGCGGATCCGCAGGATCAACCCCTCCAGCCGCTCGCGCGCCGCGCGGATGCCGTCCTCGTCGTAGCGCTCGAGAACGGTCCGATCCGGCTCCTCCAGAAAGCAGTACGCGGCGCGCACCGGAGCCGATCGGCCGCTCGCCCGGTGCACCGCCAGGGCGTAGAGGTCGCGCTGCGTCTCGTACCGGCTCGCCAGCTCGGCCGGGTCGGCGCCGTCGACCGCGTCCGTCTTGTAGTCGACGACGAGCGGGCCCTCCTGCGTGTCGGCCAGCAGGTCGATCTTCCCGCGGACGATCGCGCCGCCGAGCTCGAGCATGAATGGAACCTCCGGTCGCAGGCGCGCCCCGCTGGAGGCAAGCTCCGAGCGCACGCCGGACCGGAGCCAGTTCTCCACCAGGCTCGCGACCCGCTCAGTCGCATCCCGGTCGCCGGCGAGGCCCTCGCGGGCAACGACGCGTTCGAGCTCCGCCGACTGGACCGCGTCCCAGGACTGCCGGGCGGCGGCCTCCAGGAGTGCGTGCACGGCGTTGCCGACCGCCAGCGAGCGCTCGCGTGGGCCGAGCTCCGGGTCCAGGAGCTCGTCGCTCTCGGGTTCGTCCGGAGCGCTCGGCTCGCCGTTCTGTGCCGGACGATCGAGGGGCGAAGCGAGGCCGAGAACCCGCTCGGCGTAGAAGCGATACCCGCAGTCGGCATACCGCGCCAGCGCCGAGTAGGAGAGATGCCCGGCACCCGCGCGGCGGGGCGACTCCGGCAGCAGAGGCTCCCTCGGCTCGATTGGGTCCTGCGGCGCCGGCGCCTCGGCGTCGTGCCGAGCCCGCAGCTCGGCTGCGCGCTCGGGGCCGGCGCGCTGGATGCGGATCCGGACCCGTGGCTCCGGACCGCCCGCCTCGCCTCCGCCCACCGCAGGGGCCCGCGGGAGGGCAACGTCGCCGTCTTCGCCCGACCAGCCGCGCGCGTGCAATGCCGGCAGGAGGAGCTGAAGAGCGGTGTGCGAGCCCCGCAGCGACTCGGGCGCCTCGTCGGCGGGGAGCCGGCACCTGCCACTGAGTATCAGGCGCTCCTGTGCACGGCTCGCCGCGACGTACACGAGCCGCAGGGCCTCCTCCACCTCCGCGTCGGCCTCGGAGTCGCCGAGCTCGACCAGCTCCCAGAGCCGCAGCGGCTCGGCCGCGGCGACCGGGACGCGCATTCCGAACCGGGCCCCGCCCGGGTCTCCCACCTGGCCCGAAAGCCGCCCGACGACCAGGTCGGGATGGGCGAAGGCGGCACCCAGCCCGCGGCCCATGTCGGCGACCGCGACGACGGGGAACTCGAGGCCCTTGGCCGCGTGGACGGTCATCACGCGAACCCCATCGTGCCCCTCGACCCGCAGCGCGGCCATCCCCTCGCGCTCGTCGCGGCTGGTCCGCTCCTCCGCGAAGTCGAGGAAGCCCCGGAGGTCGCGGCCGTCGTGCTCTTCGTACTCGGCCGCGAGCCGCATCAGCTTCCGCAGGTTCGCCATGCGCTGCTCGCCGCCCCGCATCGCGAGGATCGCGATGTCGTAGCCGAAGGCCGTGATCACGCGGTCGATGAGCGAGTCCAGGGGACGCAACGGGGCCTCCGCGCGCAGCTCGGCGAGCACCCGGCGAAAATGCTCCAGGCGCTCGACATCGCCGTCGGGAAGGTCGTCAGGCCACTCGCCCTCCCTCACGGTCGGCCAGACATGACGGGGGCCTCCGTCCGGATGACGGGCGGCGTCACGCAGAAGCCACAGGGCGTCCGCCGACACGCCGCAGGCGGGGGAGGCAAGCGCCCCGAACAGGAGCTCGTCGTCGAGCGGATTCGCGACGACCCCAAGCAGCCGCAGCGCGTCCTCCACCTGCTGCTGGGACCAGTAGCCGCGCCCGCCGACCACGTACGGAGCCAGGCCGGCCCGGTCGAGCGCGTCCTCGAACGCGTCCACGTGGGTGAACGCGCGCAGCAGGACGACCATGTCGCCTCGGTCGACGCCCGCGTCCTGGAGCTCCCGCAGGCGCTCCGCGAGGAAGCGTGCCTCGGCCACGTATGACTGGCCCTTCTCCCCGGGCGGTGGCTCGAGCTCGACGTCGTCCGCCGTCCAGCCCTTTCCAGACCGGTCATCGGACGTCTCCGTTATCAGGAGCTCGGTTGCGGGGCCTCCGCCCAGAGGCTCGCCGTCGGTCTCGAGCCCTGCCTCGAGCGGCGGGAAGGACTCGCCGAACATCACGTCGCCGAGGAAGTCGACCGCTGCGAGGACCTCGGGCCGCGACCGGAAGTTGCCGCGGAGCGGGAGCTCGTCCATTTCCTCGTCGGCGCCCGCGGCGGCTCGCTGCTCGCGGAACACGTCGAGGTCGGCGTGGCGAAACCGATAGATCGATTGGTACTCGTCCCCGACGACGAAGAGCCGCGTCTCGGGGCCGCGGAGGGCGTTGATCAGCTCGAGCTGGACACGGTTCGTGTCCTGGAACTCGTCCACCATCAGATGGGTGAAGCGGGTCCGCCACGCCTCGGCCACGGGACCGGAGCCGCTCAAGAGCTCCAGGGCACGGAGCTCGAGATCCGCGAAGTCGGCGCCCGAGCGCTCCGCCTTGAGCTTTCTGTAGCCGTCGTCGTACGCGGCGAGCAGCGCGGAGAATGTGGCCAGGCCCTCAACGGCGCGCCGCTCCTCGAGCGGAGTGAGCTGCGGGGTCTCGTCCTTCTCCTTGACGGATCGCACGGGCGGGCCGGGGTCAGGCAGGCGCGGCGGATCGACGCCCTGGCTGCGCAGCTGTTCGTGGACGCCAACGACGAGGTCGCGAAGGCGCGGCAGCCAGAAGGCCGCGACGAACCGGGTCGCCGGCTCGCCCTCGCGCCCCACAACCTCCTCGACCGCCGCCGAAAAGGCCCGTTCGCGAAGGCGTGACGCCTCGGAGTCGTCGAGGACCCGGAACCGCGGATCCATGTGCGCCGCGACCGGGTGGGCGGCGAGCACCCGGCGGCAGAAGCCATGGATGGTCGTGATCCAGGCTCGCTCGCCCTCCCGCGCTGCGCGCGCGATGTCGCGGGCCTGCTCGAGGTCGCCGCGCTCGGCGGCCGCGTGGGCGCGCTCGATCAACCGACGCCGAACCCGCTGTCGCAGCTCGGCGGCGGCCCGCTCGGTGAACGTGAACGCCAGGATCTCCTCGGGACCCAGACCGTCCTCAGTGACGGAGTCGCAGTAGCGCTCGACCAGCACGCCGGTCTTCCCGGAGCCCGCTCCGGCCTCAGTGAAGACGTCACGATCCCGGCACGCGATCGCGTCACGCTGCGCGGGGGTGGGGGCGAAGACCTCGGGCGGTCGCTCCGGATCGGGCTCGGCGTCGAGGAGGGCGAGTTGCCCCGGCGGGGCGCCGGTCACGATCCGTTGCCCCCGTTCCCGTTGCCGCCTCCATCGTCCGAGCCGACCGCGCGCTCGAGTCGACAGATCGGCTGGTACTGACACCAGCTCGGGCACTCCCCGCCGTTGGGGTCGCGGCCGATGGCACCGCGGCGCATCGCGGCGGCCCGTTCCCGCGCGGTCTCAACGCCAGCCTCCACCGTCTCCTCGACCTGGTCGAGGTCCATGAAGTCGGGTTTCTTGAGGTCGAGCCCCTCGGTGGTGTCGCCGCCGGCGACGAAGCCGCGGGGCTTCGGGTCCCTCGATCCCCCGAGCTGGTAGTAGAGCCCGCCGAGGGGCTCGATCCCCCATTGGTCGCGGATCGCCCGTGCGTAGAGCTGGAGCTGGAGCTTGCCCGCCTCGGCCAGCTTCGCGCCCGAGGTCACCTTCGAAGACGTCTTGTAGTCGTAGACGACCCCGAAGCGCTCGTCGGGGGTGACGTCGACGCGATCGATCATCCCGTGGAGCGCCAGGTCGCCGAGGTGGAGGGCCGGCTTCTTGGCGTCTTCTCCATTCCCGAACGAGGCCTCGAGGAGGAGGGGGCGCAGAGTCGTCTCGCTGCGGCTCTCACGCTCGAGGAGCCGTTCGATCTGCGCTCGCATGCGCGCGAGAGCGACGCCGGCCAGAGGCCGGTCGGCCTCGAGGCCGTACCCCGCGGCCGCCTCGGCAAGGAGCTCGAGTGCCCGCGCCCGCCACCGGTCCAGGTCGCCGGGGCGCGGGATGCGATCGTCTCCCGGCGGATCGCGGTAGAGGCGCTCGAGCACCTCGTGGACGATCGACCCGGTCGTGAGGGCTTCCGGCTGGGGGTCAAGCCGCTGCGGCTTCAGCTCGTGGTCGACGAACCAGCGATAGGGGCACTCGATCCACTTCTCGATCGTGCCGGCGCCCACGGGATTGCGCTCGGCCAGCTCCGCCAGCACCCGGGGACTCACGAGCGGCCCGGGCAGGACCGGGTCGAAGCGCGGGCCGACGGCCGCCAGCGCCCGGTCGAGTGCGCCGCGGCTGGGAGCGTCCTCAGGCGCGAACACGACGCGATCCAGCCCATGGACCTGCTTCAGGCGAGCCTCGGCCTCCTCCGCGTCCGGGGCGAGCAGGTCGAGCACGTCGTCCACGAACGGAGAGCGCGCCGCCGGGCGCCCCTCCTCGTCCGAGCTCCTCCACGAGAGCCAGAGCCGCTCGGTCGGTCGGGCGACGCACGCGTGGAACAGGTACCGCTCCTCGAGCGCAGGATCCCGGCGCGTCAGCGCGCCGATGCCCAGCCGCCGGCGCCGCTCCTCGCCGAGGAGCGGGTCGACAACCTCGGGTCCAGGAAACTCGCCGTCCTGGAGCGATGCCAGGAACAGGTGACGGGCGCGGGCGGCGCGCACCCGGTAGGGGCTCAGAACCCGTACGCGGCCGTCGGTGGGCCCGCGCCACAGCGGCACGCGGACGTCCTCGAGCGCCTCGAGCGCCTCGGCCGGCGCCGGGGGATCGCATCCCGGAAGCCGCTCCAGGTCCGCCAGCTCCTCGAGGGTCGAGGCGGCGGCCTCCGCAGCGCGAACCTCCAGCGGCTCGAACGGGACCTCCCCGCTCGGCCGGTCGCCGACGAGATCCACGGGCTCCTCGCCGGCGTGCGGATCCTCGGCGAGCCGGCGGGCGGCCGCCGCGAGCTCGCGCAGCCACGCCGCGGGCTGGCGTGCCTCACGGATCCGGGCGACGTCCCGTTGCGACCCCTTCCATCCCTCCATGGCCTCGGTCGCGGTGCGGATGGCCTCGCGGCGCGCCCGACGCTCCACGTCGTCGGCGATCGACTGAGGCTCGTTCCCGGGCCTCGCCCGGAGGAACTCCAGCAGGTCGTCCGCCCCTGCATCCGGCGACGAGCACCGGCCGAGCGCGACGACGCCCTGTCCCACCGCGGTGTGGGGGAGCGGAACGGATGCCTCGACGGCGACGGGGACTCTCAATCCGCCGAGCACCTGGTCGTAGAGCGCGCCCCGCGCCTCGGGCCGGCGCAGCACCACCACGACGTCGTCGGGAGCCACTCCCCGGGCGAGCAGAGTCGCGATCTCCCCGGCCACCGCCTCGGCCTCGCCGCGCTCGCCCCCGCATTCCAGGAGCGCGAGCCCGCCGTCGGGCTCGACCCGCGTCTCCGTCACCTCGAACAGGCCGCGGTCGAGCTCGCGGAGCGTCGCGCTCGCGGTATAGGTGGGGTCGAAGGGCAGCTGCTCCACGGTGTCCGCCGCGAGCTCGTCCGCGAGGCGGGCGAGGAGCCCGGCGCGAGCGGCAAGGGCATCGTTGTCCTCGTAGTTGACGGCAACGGTCACCTCGGCCGCGGCGCCCAGAGCGCTCAGCAGGTCGAGCTGCTCCTCGGTCAGGTCGTCGAACCCATAGACGAGGACGGGCCTCGCTCCCCAGGAGTCGGGTCGCTCGCGCAGGCTGCTCGCCACCGCCGCCGCAGCCGAATGGGCGTCGTCGCGGCCGGCGCCCTCTCGCCGCTCGCGATAGGCGGCGTACAGGCCCGCGAGCTCGGCTTCGTACTCACCGTCGTCGAGCTCGCGGGCCGCCGCGGCGAGGTCCTCGGGCGCCACGAGGGCCGCCTGGAGCTCGGAGAGCAGGCGGTCGAGGGCGGGGGCGAAGCCCGGCTGTCGCCGGGACGCGGCCAGGATCCGCAGCTCGGCGTCCCGAGTGACCGAGCGAACCAGGGCGAGACGCTGCGTCTCGGTGAGCAACGGTCGGACCGGAGCTCCGGTCGCCGCGGCGATCTCATCGGTGAGGCGGTGGAAGGTCTGGATTGCCGCGCCGAGCAGCGCGCCGCCCTCGGAGACCAGCTCGCGCTCGAACCTGGCTGCGTCGTCGGCCGTCGGCACGACCAGCACCGGCTCGCGATCCAGGGACTCTCCGAGGCGGGCGCGGATCGCCCCAGCGCGACCCGAGTTCGGCGGTCCGTAGATGACGGAAATCGGCATCCCGCCCAGCATAGGTCTGCGTACGGCGCCGTCCCGGCGGCCAGGACGCTGGTTCCGTCGGATGCCGGGTCTATCTTCGCGACGTCATGCCCCTGTGCTTCATCGATCCCGCCGACGCCATCCGCGCGATCGCCGATTCGGTCGGCCGCGAGGCGCGCCGCCAGCTCCTCGGGGAGGCCGTTCGCGCCTGGGTCGACGAGATTCCCGATGACGAGCTTGACGCCCACTACGCCCGTGCGATCTCGGAGCTCGATGAACACGACATCTCGATGCTCGCCGCGTGGCACGCATCCATGGATGTGGGCCATCCGGTCCCAAACCGCGACTTCCTGATGGGCGCATTCCCGTCATTGGGCCAGCACCGTCGCGAGGCCCTGAAGCTCGCCGCCGGGTTCCGCGGCGAGGAGGCAGTGGATCGCGGCGTCACCGAGGAGCGCGCCCTGGAGACGGTGCTCGACTGGCTCTCGCCTCCTCGCCTCATGGAGCTCGCCGCCGAGGCGCTCGAGCTCTACGTCTGGGACCGCGCCGGCTCGGACAACTAGAGCGCTAACGTTCGGAGGGCATGGAGGCGGACCCTGCGTTTCTGCGTGGGCTGACTCAGTCCAGGTTCTCCCGCCGTCGGTTCGTGCGGGCAGGCGCGACGGCAGCCGCCGTGGCCGGTTTCGGATCGGCGCTCTCGGCCTGCGGGATCGCGGGCACCCGGGACACCGGCGCGCCCGCCGGCTTCGACTGGGCCTCGTGGTGGGCGAGGCAGCAAAAGCACGGCGTGCTCGACTGGGCTAACTGGCCCCTCTACATCGACACCTCGCACGGCAGCCACCCCTCGCTTGAGTTGTTCACGAAGGAGACGGGGATCCAGGTCAACTACAAGCCGGTGATCCAGGACAACGCCTCGTTCTTCTCGCAGATCAGCCCGGTCCTCCAGGAGAAGCAGGGGATCGGCTACGACCTGATCGTCATCACCGACGGCTGGGAGCTGACCCAGATGATCGCCAACAGCTGGCTGATCCCGCTCGACCATTCGCGGATCCCCAACTTCGCCCGTTACGCGGGGCCGATCGCGCGGCACCCCGTCTTCGACCCGAAGAACCGCTACACGGTCACCTGGCAGGCCGGGATCACGGGCATCGGCTACGACCCGCGCATGACCGGCAGGGAGATCACGAGCGTCAAGGACCTCTGGGACCCCGCCTTCAAGGGCAAGGTGGGAATGATGTCCGACAACACCGAGCTTGGGAGCGTGGGGATGCTCGCGCTCGGGATCGATCCGGCGAAGTCGACCCCGGCCGACTGGAAGCGCGCTGCCACGCTCCTGACCAAGCAGCGCGACGAGGGGATCGTCCGCCAGTACTACGACCAGAGCTACATCAAGGCGCTCGAGGACGGCGACACCTGGATCACGCAGGCGTGGTCAGGAGACATCTTCCAGGCCAACTACTCGGGCTTCGGGCACCTCAAGTTCGTGATCCCGAAGGAGGGGGGGATGCTCTGGCACGACAACTGCATGATTCCGCTGCACGCGCAGAACCCGGTCGACGCGCTGGAGTGGGTCGACTTCTACTACCAGCCGAAGATCGAGGCGATGATCGAGGACTGGGTCAACTACCTCTGCCCGGTGCCGGCGGCCCAGCCCAAGATCGCGAACGGGCTCGACGACCCGTCCGTGGCCAACAGCCCGCTCGTCTTCCCGTCGGCTGCGGACATGAGCCGCCTACGCGGCTACTACGACTTCAAGGGCATCGACGACCACGACGAGTGGACCTCGATCTTCGACCCGGTGATCCAGTCGTGAGCGCGCGCGTCGCAAGGCTGCGGCGCACCGCGATCCCATACGTGCTCGAGCTTCCCGGCGGCGCCTGGGTCGTCTTCTTCTTCGTCGTGCCCCTTGCGGCGATCCTCTCCGTCTCCCTGATGACGGGGAACTCCATCGACGGCTACACGCTCACGTGGAACTTCCACATCTACCCCGACGTCATCGATCAGTACTCGACCCAGTTCGTTCGCTCCTTCTACTACGGACTCGCGTCGACGGCGATCGCGCTCGTCGTGATGTACCCGGTCGCGTACTGGATCGCGTTCCACGGCGGGCGCCACAAATCGACTCTGCTCCTGGTGATCCTGCTGCCGTTCTTCGTCTCGTTCGTGATCCGGATCCTCACCTGGCAGTTCATCCTCGCCGACCAGGGCATCGTGCTCGGGACGCTGAAGGACATCGGCCTTTTGCCGAGCGGCTTCCACGTGCTCTCCACTCCTGCCGCGGTGATCGCCGGGCTGACCTACGACGCGCTGCCGTTCATGGCCCTGCCGATCTACGTCGCGCTCGAGAACATCGACCGCACTCACATCGAGGCGGCGGCGGACCTCGGCGCGAGCCGCTTCGAGCAGTTCCTGCGGGTCGTACTCCCACTGTCAGCGCCCGGCGTCTACGCGGGAATCCTCCTGGTTGCCATCACCAACATCGGCGACTACGTGAGCGCGGCGATCCTGGGCGGCCCGAGCACGACGATGATCGGGAACATCATCCAGACGCAGTACGTGCAGAACGCGAACTACCCGACGGCGTCGGCGCTCGCGCTGATCCTCATGGCGGCGCTGCTTCTCGGGATGTGGGTGTACACGCGCGCCTTCGGCACCCGCACGCTCCA
>DASQCL010000056.1:0-2000 GCA_035634715.1 Solirubrobacterales bacterium | reverse complement strand
GTGCGCTCGTCGACCGCGTACCAGCCCGGCACCTGGTCGCCCACAACGTACAGGTGGTCGTACAGCGATTCGAGCGGGGGCTCGGGTGAGGCATCCGCGAACGCGACGGCGTCGACCACCCGCTGCTCGACGCGCTCCCGCATCTGGCCGACCTCCTGCTCAGAGATGACCCCGTCCGCGAGGAGGCGATCGCGGAACACGGTGATCGGGTCCTTCTTGCGCCACTCCTCTACCTCCTCCTTGGTGCGGTAGACCTCGGGGTCGGCGGCGGAGTGGCCGCGGAAGCGGTAGGTGAAGGCCTCCACCAGGGTGGGCTGGCGGTCCTCGCGGGCCCTCCGGATGTGCTCGGAAACGGTCTCGCGGACGGCGAGCACGTCCATCCCGTCGACGCGCACACCCGGGACGCCGAGGCCCTCCGCCTTCCGGGAGAGGTCGGTTACCGCGGAGTGGCGCTCGATCGACGTCCCCATCCCGTAGAGGTTGTTCTCGACCAGGAAGACCACCGGCAGCCTCCAGAGGGCCGCCAGGTTCATCGTCTCGCCGAAGTTGCCGCTGTTCGATGCTCCGTCGCCGAACATGCAGACCGTCACCGCATCATCGCCCCGGTAGTCGGAGGCCAGGGCCAGCCCGGCGGCGATCGGCAGGTTGCCGCCGACGATCCCGTAGCCGCCCATGAAGCGGCGCTCCAGGTCGAAGATGTGCATCGAGCCGCCGCGACCGCGGGAGCAGCCGTCCTCGCGGCCGAACAGCTCGGCCATCACCTTCTTCGGATCCGTACCGCGGGCGATCGCATGCCCGTGGGTGCGGTAGGTCCCGATCAGGTAGTCCTCGGGCCGCATGACGGAGGTGGTGCCCACGATCGTCGCCTCTTCGCCGATCGCGAGATGGAGGAAGCCGCCGGCCTTCGCCTGCTGGTACTGGCGGCCGGCCTCCTCCTCGAAGCGCCGGATGAGCGCCATCGTCTCCAGGAGCTCCCGGCAGGTCTCCTCGTCCGGAAGCGCGTAAGCGGCAGTTCCCTTCCCGTCGCCGGCCGCTGTCGCGGGCGACGCCTGAGCTGCCTCCGATTCAGCCGTCTCCGTGCGCTCTTTTGCCACCGCTGCTCACGATAACTCAACCCCTCTCAGAGTCGAGCGGCGGCCGCGGCTGCTTCCTCGAGGCGATCGTCCCCCCAGAAGACATTCCCGTTCACGACCACGGCCGGGACGCCGCGGACGCCGAGGTCCCCCGCGCGGTCCGTTGCCTCGCGCAGCGCGCTCTTGAGCGAGTCGCGCTCGGCGGCCGCGACAAGCGCGCGCGGGTGGATCTCCGCCGCCGCCGCGGCGAGCAGGACGTTGTCGCGATCGCCGAGGTCACGCCCGGCCGCGAACGCCTGGCGAAAGGCCGCGAGCGAGAACGACACGGTCCGGCCGATCTCCTTCGCGAAGGTGGCCACCCTCATCGCGAAGAGTGAGTTCGGCGGCCACGGGTCGGGCCAGCGGATCGGGGGGAGCCCGTAGTCCTCCGCGCGGGCCTCGCAGATGCGCATGCCCTCTTCGCGGCCGGGGCCATTGCCCCACGAGTCGCGGTCGAACCGCTTGAACAGGCCGCCGAGCAGAATGGGTTGCCACTCGGGCGGTCCGGCCCCGGCCTCTGCGAACAGGCCCGTGACCCGCTCCGCCGCCAGATAGGCGTACGGCGAGCCGAAGTCGTAGTAGAAGACCGCTCGCTCGCTCACTCAGGCTTCGATCCCTGGAGCCAGGCCACGACGTCGGCGGCGTTCCGGTCCGGCGGGAAGACCGGGTAGAAGGCCTTGACGATTCGCCCGGCCCGCGCGACCACTGTCAGCCGCCGGTAGAGGCGCATGCCGGCGACCTCGAACGTGGGGAGGGCCAGGGCAGCCGCGAGCGCGAGCTCCAGGTCGCTCAGGATCGGATACGGGAGCTCGACCCGCTCGGCGAACTCGATCTGGTCGGGGAGCGGCTGGGCGCTCATCCCCAGCACGTCCGCGCCCAGTGTCCGCA
>DASQCL010000055.1:0-2095 GCA_035634715.1 Solirubrobacterales bacterium | reverse complement strand
CTGGCAGAGCGGCGCTCCGCTCGCGCTCTCGCCCGCCGACGACGACCCCGCCCTCGGCAGCGACCCGCACCGCAACAACGACTTCGGCTACGGCGAGGATCCGCGCGGCTTCAAGTGCCCCGTCGGCGCGCACGCTCGGCGTGCGAACCCGCGCGATGCCTTCGACCACGACGGCAGTGTGGACGTGCGTCTCCATCGGATGATCCGGCGCGGCACCAGCTACGGTCCGATGCTGCCGGAGGGCGTGCTGGAGGACGACGGCGTGGACCGGGGCATCATGTTCGTCTTCGCCGGGGCACACCTGAAGCGTCAGTTCGAGTTCGTCAAGACCCAGTGGCTCAACGACGGCATCTTCATCGGCGCCCCGCTCGAGAAGGACCCGCTCGTCGGCCCGAACGACGGGTCCGGTGTCTTCACGGTTCCCGAGCGCCCGATCCGGCGCCGGTTGCGCGAGCTGCCTCCCTTCGTCACCACCCGAGGCGGCGAGTACTGCTTCGCTCCGGGCCTGCGGGCCATGCGCTGGCTCGCGGATCTCGAGTCATGACCAACGTCGATCCACAAGAAAGGTCAGTCGTGGGCAACAGCTCGACAGGTACGAGTCGCTGGGACGCACTGGACTTCGGCCCGCCGGCGTCCGACCAGGAAGAGCCTGAGTCGCCCGTCCTCCTGGGCTACGCCTCCGACGGTCGCGTCGCAGTGGTCACCCTGAACCGGCCACACGCCGACAACGCGATCACCACCGAGATGGGGGCCCGCCTGACCGAGGTCATCGAGACGATCGCGGTCCAGACCGCGGTCCGGGTCGTCATCCTCACCGGAGCGGGTGACCGGGCGTTCTCGGCCGGCAGCGACCTTCGTCAACGCAAGAACATGACGAAGGAGGACTGGCTGCGCCAGCGTCAGGACTTCGACCGCACCCTCTACACGGTGCGCGAGCTGCGCAAGCCCATCTTCGCGGCGGTCAACGGGATCGCCTACGGCGGCGGGTCCGAGCTGGCGCAGAGCACCGACTTCATCCTCGCCGCGGAGAGCGCCACCTTCGGCCAGCCCGAGGCGATGCTGGGACTCGCCGCGGGAGGCGGCTCACCGGCCCTGCTGCCGCGCCTCCTGCCCCGCGGGAAGGCGCTCCAGATGCTGATGACCGGTGACCCCATCACCGCTGCCGAGGCATACCGGCTCGGGATGGTCAACGAGCTGCACCCACCAGGCGAGCTCATGGACGCGGCGATGCGGGTTGCCGAGAAGATCGCGAGCAACTCCCCCACCGCGGTGCAGGCGGTCAAGCGGGCGGCTCACCTGGGCGAGGGGCAACCGATCGAGCAGGCCATCGCGATCATGATGGACGCGCATTGGCGCTCGGCCGTCCACCCCGACCGCGTCGAGGGGATCGGCGCCTTCAACGAAGGCCGCGAGCCCTCCTTCAAGGACGCCGACTTCTGAACGACATCACCAACGTCGACCCCGTCGCCCGACAAGGAGCCACACCATGACAGTGACCGAGAACCTCGATGCCGCGCGCGCCGGCCTGGTGATGATCAACCCCGCCCCGTACAACGCGGAGGCTCCGCCCGGAGCCCTCGCTGCCGACATCACCCCCACCGAGCTTCACTATGTCCGCAGCAACTTCCCGGTGCCCACGCACGACGGCGCGCTGGAGATCGGCGGCGCGGTGGACAACCCCACGACCTTGACCCTCGACGACCTGCGCTCCATGCCGGCACAGGACGCGATCGTGACCCTGGAGTGTGCGGGGAACGGGCGTCTCGAGATGCGCCCACTGCCCACCGGCGAGCCGTGGGGTGACTACGCGGCGTCCACCGCCCGCTGGACCGGCGTCCCCCTGCACGAGGTTCTGAAGCGGGTGGGCCCACAAGCCGGTGGCGTCGACGTCCGGTTCGAGGGCGCCGACCACGGGGCATACCACCTGAAGCCGGTCCTGGCCGATACCGACAGGGGCGACCTGAGCTTCGTGCGCGCCCTACCGCTCGAGACCGCGGTCGACCCCGCGGCCGGGATCCTCATCGCGTACGCGATGAATGGCGAGCCGCTCGGTCCCGACCACGGCGCCCCCTTTCGCATGATCGTGCCGCACTGG
>DASQCL010000054.1:0-6414 GCA_035634715.1 Solirubrobacterales bacterium | reverse complement strand
CCGGTGAGGCGGTCTCGATCTCGGTCGCTGTACGAAACGTGTACTCGCTTGGGTCGACGTCCTCGCCGCGTGCGAGTCGTGCGAGGATCTCGGCGCTGCCGTGGCGGACGCCTCGTGATCGGCCGTAAAGCAGCTCGCCTCCGTCCGTCTGCAGCGTGTAGCGGATGTCGGCGAGTGCGGTCCCGTCGGGCAGGACGATCTGCCAGTCGGCGCTGGCGCCCGGAATCACCTCACCGCTGAGCTCCGGCCCGGTGAACGCGCCGCCCCTCCAGGGCACGATCCGGCGGCGGCCCTGGGAGGTCCCGCCGAGGTCGAGCGGCTGTCCCAGGGTGACGTCCAGACGATAGACGCGGGTGAGGCGAGGATCGGGAAGCTGATCGCTCATGGCTAAATCCCGGCGACCGGCTCGATCCGCGGCGAGGCTCCCGGATCGTTCGGATGCGGCTCGAGCGGCATCACCGTGACCCGCATCCACTCGTACAGCGGGAGAGCGGCGATCAGGCGATCGAGCTGGGCTCTGTTGTCGGCACGGTAGAGACCGAGGATTCTGCTCTCGCCGTCCGGGGCGGTCAGCATCCAGACCCGGATCAGATGTCCTTCTTCGACGAGCGTGCCCGCGGCGGCCGTCTCGGCTTCCTCGCGGTCCACCACTTCGCTCTCGGGGATCCCCTCTGGAGGGTTGATTTCGAACTCGACTAGGAATTCCACGTACTTCTCCTCAACGCGGAGACCCCGCCGATGCGGCGGGATCTCGGCAACTATTCCGCTGGTCTGCGGACCTACGCCGACGGCGGTGCGCCCACCCGCAGCACGAGCCGGCGGAGGAACTCGGACAGAGCCGTGATGCCGGCGAAGCTATCGGGGAACATCTAGGGCCTCCGTCACTCCCACTCCCGGCCAGGGAGGCGGCTCGTGACTTCCTGGACCAGCCACAGATTGCTGTCCGGATCGTTGAAGGAGCAGAACGACCCATAACTGGCGCGCTCGGGATCAACGCCGGGTTGCCGCGCCTCGACCGGGAACGGAGGCCCGTGCCAGGTGTCACTCACGTCGATCCCCCGGCCATCGAGTTCGTCATGTGCCGCTTCGACGTCGGAGACGACCAGCACTGCCTGTGCCGAGCCGGGCGCGGCGCTCGTGAGTCCTTGGCCGAACGTGACGGAGGTACCCGACCGCGGGGGTGTGAACTGGACGATGCGAAGGCCCTCCATCGGGGCGACGTCGTCGTCGAACCTCCAACCCAGGCGCTCGTAGAACTCTTTGGATCGGTCGACGTCGGACACGGCGATGACCTGGTTCTCGAGCTTCATGTCGACGGTCCCCAGCTCTGGATTCTCGAGCGAGGTTTCGGTGCTTGTGTTGGTGCTGCTCATGCTGACCTCCGTTCGTTTGGGATGGCATGACGATCCCGCTTTGGGGCGCCGATCGCATCCGTGTCACCCCCTGGTCGGCCCCCCTGGCCCCCTGCTCTGGCCGCCCTATCGCCCATAGCGCCGAACGGATGAAGGAACCTCACGGGCGTGGTATCCGCAGCGATAGGCTCGCCAGGAGCCGAAGCCGCTGGTGCCGCGAGAGGAGTGACCAAATGAACTCCATTGATTTGCCCCGGGCCACGCTCGACGCAGATGGTGATGAAGCACCGATGCTCGGAGCGCTGATCTACGAGTATCGGCCGCAAATCACGCAGGTAGTCGAGTACGGTGCCTCGGCCGACGCGGTGCTTTCAGGTCAGGCGCCGCCACCAGCCGAGGGTGCGCGTTTCGACTTCTATCTCGAGGGGCCGGTCAGCGGACCGAAGCTCAAAGGGACGTTCAGCGGCGTGGACTACATCTACTTCCGCGCCGACGGCCGCGGCGAGCTCCACATCCACGGCGAGATCACGACCGAGGACGGGAAGAAGGTCGCGCTGGAAGCGGGAGGCGTGGCGATTCGGGAGGAAGGCTCGATCTTCCAGCTCCGGGAGCATGTTCACCTGATGAGCAACCATCCCGAGCTCTCGTGGGTAAACCCGATCGAGGTCTGGGCCCGGGGCATGGTCGACGTGTCGACCGGACAGGTCCGCGTCGAGGCATACGGCGATACCTCGTAGGGACCCCCGCCGGGCCGGGATCACGCCGTCGTCGTTTCGCGGTAGGGGCTCCGCAGCGCGCCACGGAGGCCCTTGCGGGAACTGATCCCGAGCTTCATGTAAACCTTGCGCAGGTGCCACTCCACGGTGCGGGGGCTGATGTAAAGCTCCGCACCGATCTCGGGGTTAGTGCGACCGTCGCGGGCAAGTCTCGCGATCTGTTTTTCCTGGGGCGTGAGCTCATCACGGGTGTCGTCTCGACGCTTTCGCACCTTCTCGCCAGTGGCCAGAAGCTCGCGTCGCGCGCGTTCTGCGAATCCATCCGCTCCCATCGTGGTGAAAACGTCATATGCGGGGCGGAGCTGCTCGCGGGCGTCGACCCGCCGGCTCTCACGGCGGAGCCACTCGCCGTAGCTGAGCCGGGCGCGAGCGAGGTGCGCCGCCATCCGAGATTGCCCAAGCGCCTCGATCCCCTCGCGGTGCAGATGCTCGGCCGATTCACCAGCCTCGAGGAGCGCGCTCGCCCGCGCCTCCGTTCCCTTAGCCCAGGCCGTGCCGCTGGCGCCCGTCCGCTCGCGCAGGTGATCGAGGGATTCACGTGCAATCTCTTGCCGCCCGCTCCGCGCAGCCGCCTCGACGAGCTCGCACAACGCCCACGATGAGGTCGCGACCTCGTCTGCCGCAGCCGCCTTGTGCGCGGCCTCGAACGCAAGCTCGTACTCACCAAGCCCGTTGTAAAGGATCGCCGTGGCGTGTTCGGCGGCTGTGATCGCGCATCCCTCTCCCCGGCTGTGGGCGCCGCCGATCATCACCTCGACCAGCTCCAAGGCCGTTGAGACATCCCCGCGCCACGCCGCCAGCCGCAGCGGAATGTAGGGCAGCGTCTCGGCTCGGACCCCGAGGTCGAGACTCTGGGCCTCCTCCACAAGGGCAGACGCCAGGGACAAGTCTCCAGCCTGGATATGAAACATCGCGAGGTAGTCGAGGGCAAACGGAAGCAGGATCAGCGTTCCCGTGGTGCGCGCCAGCTCGGCCTGACTCTGGGCCAGCTCGAGCCATGTGTCGTCGTCCCACAAGTCCATCGCAGCGAGGGTGTAGGCCACCCACGACCAGTCCAAGTGCCGCTCCTCGTCAAGACAGACCCGCAGCGCGGCCTTCAACGTCGGAGCGGCGGCGACGTACCCATCTGTCAAACGGGTCGCTAGCCCGAGTAACAGCAGCTGGCTGCTCGGCAAGGGCTCGGTTCCGAGCGGCGCCGCAAGTGCAGCTCGCGCAACGTCTGCCGGGGCGGGGTCTGTCGCGAGACGGGCGGCATAAATCACTGCCACCAGTGCCTTTAGATGCGTCTCCCGTGCAAACTCGGGATCGAGTTCCTCGAGCCGCTGGGCCGTGCGCAAGAGCAGTGGTGGGGCGTCGCTGCCACGTCGCAGGTCAAAGGCAATCTGGGCGTGCGCGCGCTGCGCCCTGGCCTGCCCAAGCTCATCGAGCGGGCCTGCATCGGCGGCCGCGAGCAGGGACCCCGCGGCCGACAAGTCTCCCGCCTCGAGCTTCATCTGTGCGGCGGTGAGCGCTCGTGACGCACGCTCAACAGGGTCAGGTGTGAAGGTCACTGCTCGTTCCAGGAACGCGGCCGCGGCGGCGATGCCGCCGCGGCCTTCCGCACGGCCCGCGGAATCGATCAACTCCCCGGCCACCTCCTCGTCCGGCGCGATCGCTGCGTGCGCGCGATGCCAGGCTCGACGATCGGGATCCGTCTCAGGATCGGTAGCGGCGGCGAGTGCACCATGAACCGCCCGTCGGTCCGACAAGTTCGCTGCGCGATACACCGCCGATCTGACCAGCGGATGACGAAACCGAACTCGCGCCCCAACCTCCAGCAGCTGCTCACCCGCCGCGGGCTCCGCCGCCTGTATCTCGATGCCGAGCGTCGCCGCAGCGCGCCAGAGCAGCGTGGCATCCCCAACCGGGTCGGCCGCCGCCAGCAACATCAGTCGCTGCGTCGCCTCAGGCAGTGTGGCTATGCGTTGTCGGAAGCGGTCCTCGATCTGGCTCGGAAGAGTTCCTGCCCCGGGCAGTACGAAGCCGCCAGCCAGCTCCCCGGTGCTTCTACCCCGCGGCAGCTCCACCAGCGCCAGCGGGTTACCGCGAGTTTCGGCTACCAGCCGGTCGCGGACCTGATCATCGAGTCGGCCGGGGATGACAGCCGCGAGGAGGGCACGCGCGTCGTCATCCTGAAGTCCCCCGAGCGATAGTTCCGGCAGACCTGCCAGCTCGCGTTCGTCGATCGGCTCGCGAACGGTGAACACGATCGCGACTGACTCGGCTAGAAGCCGTCGGGCCATGAATCCGAGAACTTGGGATGTGGCGGCATCCAGCCATTGCGCGTCATCGACGAGACACAGCAGCGGCCGCTCTTCGGCAACCTCGGCGAACAAGGTCAGCGCAGCCAGAGCGACCAGAAAGCGGTCGGGGGCATCGCCGGATGAGAGGCCGAAGGACACACGCAGAGCGGTCTGCTGGGGCTCAGGAAGCGCGTCGAGCTTCGCGAGCATCGGTGCGCACAGGTGATGCAGTCCCGCGAACGGCAGTTCCATCTCGGCCTCGACGCACGCGATCTCGGCCACTTGGAACCCAGCAGCCTGCCGGGCGGCATACCGGACGAGCGCCGTCTTGCCGATCCCCGCCTCACCCCGTATGAGTAGGACCGCGCTCTGGTTCCCGCGAGCAGTCTCAAGCAGCCGGTCCAGCACATCGCGCTCTCTGTACCGGCCCAGAAGCGCCGGCGGGCGCTGGACGGCCATTGCACAAGCCTAACCCCAGCCGATTGCGGTCTTAAACACCAGGGATGGGACCCGGGAGATGCCCTAGTGCGACCGTGGGTGATCGCGGTCAAAGTGGCAGGGTGATCAGGAACGCCCACAACGCCTCGGGCACCCCGGTGGCGATCATCACGGGCGGATCGCGGAGTATCGGCCGCGCCGTCGCGCGCGAGCTGGCCATCCGCGACTACGCGGTTGTCATCAATTACTTGAACAGCCAGCCCTCGGCGGACGCCGCCGTCGAGGAGATCCTTGCGGCGAACGGCACCGCGCTCGCGGTCCGCGCCGACGTCGCGGACGAACTGGACGTCGAGCGCCTATTCGGGGAGGCGATTGACGCATTCGGGGGTGTCGACGTCGTCGTGCACGCCGCCGAGCGGATGATCCTCGGCACAGTCGCGGGCTACGACCTCCAGACGTTCGACGCGCTGCACCGGGTCAACGTGCGGGGAACATTCGTAGTCAATCAGCAGGCATCGCGTCAGCTCCGGGATGGGGGTGCGATCGTGAACTTCTCTAGCTCCGCTGTCGGGCTGGCGCTCCCGTCCTATGCCGCCTACGCCGCGAGCAAGGGCGCCGTGGACGCCATCACGCCCATGCTCGCTCGCGAGCTAAGCGCTCGGGGCATCACCGTCAATGCGATCGCGCTGGGACTGGAGCGTCCCGCCACTCCGGCGGACATCGCCAACCTCGTCGAATTCCTGGTGAGCGAGGACGGCCGCCGGATCAACGGCCAGGTGATCCGGGCGAGTGGCGTGATCGGTGATGCATCACGCAACCAGGGGACCTGACCCGGGGGTTGCCCGGGCGCGAGCAGGAGCTCCCTGGGGCAGCATCCCAGTCACACCGTCTTCCCCTACGCCAGGAGTAGGAGTGTCATGCCCACAGCAACGAAGGCCGCGCAAGTCAGGCTCAATCGAGTTACACCTTCACACTGTCGAGTCGTACTCGACAACCCGCCGCTCAATCTCATGGGTCCGGAATTCGTTCTGGAGATCCGAGAGATCGTCACGGAGCTCGAGAACGACGACCGAGTGAAGGTGGTGCTCTTCGAGAGTGCCGTCGACGGCTTCTTTCTGAATCACTCCGACTTCCTCGCGAACTTCGAGGATCTGACCAGCATCCCGCAAGGTCCGACCGGCCTCGAGGCATGGCCCGACGTCCTGGTGCGCCTGACACGCGCCCCGTTCGTGTCGATCGCGCTGATCCGGGGGCGGGCGACCGGAAACGGCAGTGAGCTCGCGCTCGCCTGCGACATGAGCTTTGCGAGCCGGGACAAAGCGCTCCTGTCGCATTTTGAAGTGGGCGCGGGCATCGTCCCTGGCGGCGGCCCCATGGCGCGATTGCCGCGGGTCATGGGACGGGGACGGGCCCTCGAAGTGCTGCTGGGCGCAGACGACATCCTAGGCGCCGATGCCGAGCGCCTCGGCTACGTGAACCGAGCGCTGCCGGATGCCGAGCTGGACGACTTCGTCGACGCGCTCGCCACCCGGATCGCCTCGTTCGACAAATGGGCGATCGCCAACA
>DASQCL010000053.1:0-4541 GCA_035634715.1 Solirubrobacterales bacterium | reverse complement strand
CGGCTTCGTCAAGCCGCGAAACCTTGAGTAAGGCCCGCCGCCCCCCTTAGATTCCCCATCAGCGCGTATGGAGGGCAACCGGTGATCGGCGTCGATGCGGCCTCGTTCCTCGTGATCGTCGCGACTGCGGCGGTCGCCGGGCTGATCGTCACTGTGGTCGGCCCACGGGTCGCGATTCCGGTCGTGGTGGTCGAGATCGTCCTCGGGATCCTCGTAGGGCCGCAGGTCGCCGGCATCGCGAAGCTGGACCCCGCCACGATGTTCTTCGGGAATCTCGGCCTGGGGATGCTGTTCTTCTTCGCGGGCTACGAGATCAACTTCGAGCGGATCGAGGGCGAGCCGCTCAAGCTCGGGGCGATCGGATGGGTCATCTCCCTCCTGCTCGCGTATGCGCTGGCGGGCGCCCTGGAGGCCGGCGACATCGTCGTCTCCGGCCTCTACACCGGATCGGCGATGGCGACGACGGCCATCGGCACCCTGCTGCCGATCCTCCGCGACGCCGGCGAGCTCCGCACACGCTTCGGCCCCTACCTCCTGGCGGCCGGCTCTGTGGGCGAGTTCGGGCCGATCCTCCTGGTGACGCTGGTCCTGTCCACCGGCCATCCGCTGCATGAGGCGCTGATCCTCGTCTTCTTCGTCGCGCTCGCGGTGATCACCGGCGTCCTGGCCGTGCGCACCGCGTGGCGAGGCTGGCCGCTCCTCGAGCGGACTTTCGAGACGTCCAGCCAGCTCGCGGTGAGGTTGTCCGTCGTGCTCATATTCGGGCTGGTCGCCCTGGCGACCCAGCTCGGCCTCGACCTGTTGCTCGGGGGCTTCGTCGCCGGGATGATCACGCGACTCGCGCTCCGCGGGCACGAGCTCGACGTCTTCGAATCAAAGCTGACCGCAGTCGGGTACGGATTCCTGATCCCGTTCTTCTTCGTCACGAGCGGGATGGCCTTCAACGTGCACGAGCTGTTCAGCAACTCGAGCGCGCTTCTGAAGCTGCCGCTGTTCGTCGCCCTGTTCCTCGTCGTCAGAGGCGTTCCGGCGATGCTTCTCTACCGGAGCGTGCTCGGGCTTCGCGACCGCAGCGCACTCGCCGTCTTCTGCGCGACCGAGCTGCCGCTGGTCGTCGCGATCACGACGCTCGCCGAGAAGGCCGGCGACATGCGCGCCTCCACCGCCTCCGCACTCGTCGGTGCGGCCATCATCTCCACCCTCATCTTCCCGCTCCTCGGCCTGCGGATACGGCGCGATCGCCCGCCGGAGCCTGGAGAACCGCCGGAGCCACTCGCAGCAGAGGCGTAGCGCGCAAGCTGGCGCCCATGCGAGGATGCGCGCGTGCGCTGGCTCGCCGCGATCGAGGAAGACCGCCGCACCCACGCGCTGAAGCTGCTGCTGGTCGCCGCGGTCTACTACGGCGCTGCGAAGCTCGGGCTGAGCCTCGCGTTCAGGAACTCGAGCATCAGCGCGGTGTGGCCGCCGACGGGGATCGCGCTCGTGGCCATCGTCTTCTGGGGATACCGCATGTGGCCCGGGATCGCGCTCGGTGCCCTGCTCGCGAACAGCTGGACGGGAATTCCGTTCTACAGCACGATCGGGATCACGATCGGCAACACGGGCGAGGCCCTCGTCGCGGCATTCCTCCTGCGCGAGGTGGCGGACTTCCGCCCCTCCCTGGAGCGCGTTCGCGACGTGATCGCGCTGCTCGTCTTCGGCGCCATCCTCAGCACCATGGTGAGCGCCTCGATCGGGGTCGCCAGCCTGATCGCCGCGGGCAACGTCTCAAGCGGCGAGATATGGACCTCGTGGCGCACCTGGTGGCTGGGCGACGCCGGCGGCGACCTCCTCGTCGCCCCGGCCATCATGGTGGCGATCACGCACTGGCCGTACCGCCGCGCTCCGGGGCGCGCGCTCGAGGCGCTTGTGCTCGCCGTTGCCCTGAGCGGCGTCTCCTTCTTCGTCTTCTACGACAAGGTGCCGCGCGCTTTCCTGGTGTTCCCGTTCATGATCTGGGCGGCGCTTCGCTTCTGGCAGCCCGGCGCCGTCGGGGCGAGCCTGATCGTGGCCGCGTTCGCCATCCCGCTCACGGCCAACGACCACGGCTCCTTCTCGGGACTGAACCTGGATCAGCGCCTCCAGCTCGCGCAGACGTTCCTCGGCGTCGCGTCGATGTCCGCGCTCGTCCTCGCAGCCGTGATGACCGAGCGCCAGCGAATCGAGGGTGCCGCCAGGTACATCTCGGAGACCCTGCAGAAGGGCCTCTTACCCAGCAATCTTCCGGAGATCCCCGGCGTCGAGACGGCCGTCGACTCGCGGCCCGCCGGCGAAGGCGAGCTGGTCGGCGGCGACTTCTACGACTGGTTCGAGAGCGGTTTCCAGAGCTGGGATGTCATGCTCGGCGACATCGGAGGCAAGGGCCCGGCCGCCGCGCGAACCACGGCCCTCGCCCGCTACACCCTTCGCGCGGATGCCGTCCACGAGGACCGGCCCAGCCGCATCCTGGAGCTCCTCAACGGAGCGATCATGCGACAGGCCCCCGGGGAGACCTGCACGGTCGCGTACAGCCGGATCGCTCCCCGTCGAGACGGTCGTGTCGCGGTGACGCTCTCGATCGCGGGCAACCCGCTCCCGCTCGTGGTCAGGGCCGGGGGTGTGGTCGAGGAGCTCGGCGGCGCCGGGACGCTCCTGGGTGCGGTGCCGAACCCGCTGCTCTCGGACTACCGGGCGGACCTGGAGCCGGGCGACGCGGTGCTGCTCTACACGGACGGCCTCACGGACGCCTACGCGCCGGACCGCATCCTCAGCCAGGAGGAGCTCGCCGCGGCGCTCCAACGCACCGCCGGAGGCAACGCCACGGAAATCGCAGCCCAGATGCAGGACGTGGCGCTTGACGGTCGCGACCGCGGTCCCCGGGACGACATCACGATCCTGGTGCTGCGCGTCCCGGAGACGGTCTAGCCGGTCGGAGGAGCCGACGGGTCCGGCGTGGATTGCCTTGAGAGTGGCGACGCCCGGATTGGCCCTCGCCTGAGCCGTTCCTCGCGCGTCGAGCTCCTCGGTTCACCGCGCGGGCAGCACGACCTCGAAGACCGCACCCCCGCCCGGCGCGTCGCGTGCGACGGCGCGGCCGCCGTGCGCCTCGGCGATCGCGGCGACGATCGCGAGGCCGAGTCCCGCCCCACCGTCGTCGGAGCGCCGCACGCGCTCGTGGCGCCAGAAGCGCTCGAAGGCGTGCTCGGCCGCGCCGGGCGGCAGGCCCTCGCCGTGGTCGCGAACCGCGAGCGTGACGTCTCGCCCCCCTGCGGACACCGACACGTCGATCGGGCTGCCGCCGGGCGTGTGCTGGACGGCGTTGCGGAGCAGGTTGGCAACCACCTGGTGGAGCTGGCCCTCGTCGCCGGTCACCTCCGCTCTCGAGCCCGCGGCCAGCTCGATGATGCGGCCGGGGTTCGCCGCCCGCGCGTCGGCGCACGCCTCGGCCGCGACCGTCGCCAGGTCGACGGGCCGGCGCGCCCGCTGGCGCACCTCGTCCAGCCGCGCGAGCGTCAGGAGCTCGTCGACCTGCACGCCCATCCGGGCCGCCTCGTCCTCGATCCGGCTCATCGCCTTCTCGAGCTCGTCCGGGTCGCGGGCCGGACCCAGCCTGAAGGCCTCCGCGTAGCCCCGGATCGAGGTGAGCGGGGTCCGGAGCTCGTGGGACGCATCGGCCAGGAAGCGGCGCAGGCGCTCCTCGCTCGCCTCGCGCTCCGCGAAGGCGCGTTCGATCTGGCCGAGCATCGAGTTGAGCGACGCCCCGAGGCGGCCGACCTCGGTGCGCTCGTCGGTCGTCTCGACCCGCGCGGACATGTCGCCGCCCGCGATCGCGTTCGCGGTCTCCTGCATCCGCTCGAGCGGTCGCAGGCCGATGCGGATGACCCACCATGCGAGCGCCGCCAGCGCCGCGAGGACCGCCGCCGTCACGATGCCGCCGATCAGGCGCAGGTGGGACAGCGTCTGGTTCACGTCCTGCAGCGACACCGCGGCCACAACGGTGCCGGCGCCCGGTCCGGGCGAGTAGGCGGCGGCGCGGAAGGCGGACGGCCCGGTGCCCGGCACGGTGAAGACCGCGGGCGAACCGGGAGAGCTCGAGACCGGAATCTTCGCGGGGAGCTCGGGCTTCGGCTGACCGAAGGTCCTCGTCTCGTGGACCACCTTGCCCTGCGAATTCCGAAGCTCCCCGTAGATGCCCGGCGGCAGATCGGGCGGGGAACCGGGCGCCCCGCCGGGCGGTGGCGGCGGAACGGGGATCGTGAACCGACCCCTCCCGCCCTGAATCACCTGCGGCGCGCCGAGCCCCCGCCCCACGACCTGCACGGCCGTCTGGACCTGCTGGTCCGTGCGGTCGAAGAGATAGGAGCGGAGCGCCGCGTAGGAGATTGCGTCCGCGACCAGCAGACCGACCGCGGCGAGCGCCAGGAGGCCGAGCATGAGCCGCGCGCGGAGCGACATCTCAGTTCCTCGGCCGGCGGAGCACGTAGCCCACGCCGCGAACCGTGTGGATCAGCCGCGGGCCCCGC
>DASQCL010000052.1:0-10998 GCA_035634715.1 Solirubrobacterales bacterium | reverse complement strand
TCCCGGAAGGCGGAGGGCCTCGGCGTCCCGGGTGTGCGCGTCGACGGAATGGACGTGCTCGCCGTTCGCGAGACCGTTTCCGAGCACATCCGAAGGGCCCGCGAGGACCGCCAGCCCACCCTGGTGGAGGCCTTCACATACCGCTTCCGCGGCCACTCCGCCGCCGACCCCGAGGTGTACCGCACCAAGGAGGAGGTGGAGGAGTGGCGCAAGAAGGACCCGATCACCGTGTTCCGCGACCGCCTCCTCGCGGACGGGGTCATCTCCGAGGGGGAGGTCGGCCAGATGCGGGAGCGCATCGAGCAGCGGGTGGTCGCCGCCGTCGCGTTCGCGGATGCCTCACCCGAGCCCCCGCTCGAATCGCTGTACGACCACCTGTACGTTGTGGGCGACCAGGTGCCGGGCTGGTACGCGGTCGACGAGCGCACGCCCGAGCCGCACCGCGGCGAGGAGGAGCGTGAGGTGGGCGCCGGTGGCGAGGCGCGCAAGCTCGCCGAGGCGGGCGCCGCCTATGCGGGGCAGACCAGTCCAAGGGGCCGCCGGCCCGCGCAGACCCTCGACGACCGCGACGCGGCCGACGCCCTCGAGGACGAGGGGGAGAGCTCCGGCTGATGGCCGTCGTGCGGATGAGACAGGCGCTCAACCAGGCGCTCGCGGAGGAGATGCGGCGCGACGAGAGCGTTTTCATCATGGGCGAGGACGTTGGGGTGTTCCAAGGGGCCTTCAAGGTGACCGAGGGGCTCCTCGACGAGTTCGGCGAGAAGCGCGTGCGCGACACGCCGATCTCCGAGAACACGATCGTCGGGGCCGGCGTCGGGGCCGCGATGGCGGGCCTCCGCCCCGTGGTCGAGATCATGACCGTCAACTTCTCGCTGCTGGCGATGGACCAGATCGTCAACCACATGGCGGCGATCCCGTACATGTTCAACGGCCAGGTCCGGGTGCCCATCGTGATCCGCATGCCCGGGGGTGGGGGCCACCAGCTCGGCCCGACCCACTCGCACAGCCTCGAGGCGATGTTCCTCCACATCCCGGGTCTGCTCGTTGCCTGCCCGTCCACGCCGGCCGACGGCAAGGGCCTGCTGAAGGCGGCGATCCGCGACGACAACCCGGTGATCTTCATCGAGCACGAGACCCTCTACGGCGCCCGCGGCGAGGTTCCCGAGGGCAACGGCGACAGCCCGCTCGTCAACTTCGGCGAGGCGAAGGTGCTCCGCGAGGGAACCGACGTCACCATCGTCGGGATCCTCCGGATGGTCGACGTGGCCGAGCGCGCGGCGAAGACGCTCGCGAACGAGGAGGGGATCGAGGCGGAGGTGATCGACCCGCGCACGCTGCGGCCCCTGGACCTCGACACGATCCTCGACTCGGTGCGCAAGACCAACCACTGCGTCGTCGTCGAGGAGGGCTGGCCCCACGGCGGTGTCGGCGCCAACATCGCGACCCTGATCACGGAGCAGGCCTTCGACTACCTGGACGCGCCCGTCCAGCGGGTCACCGGAGCGGACGTGCCGATGCCGTACTCGAAGCGCATGGAGCAGGCCGCGATCCCCCACTCGGAGCACGTCGTCTCTGCGGCGCTGGCCACTCTTGAGGGGTCGGCCTGATGGCAACAGATGTCGTCATGCCGCGTTTGTCCGACTCGATGGAGGAGGGCACGATCCTCAAGTGGCTCAAGTCGCCGGGCGACGCGGTCGAGCTCGGCGAGGAGCTGGTCGAGATCGAGACCGACAAGGCGAACATGGTCTACGAGGCCGACGCCGGCGGCACCCTGATCGAGATCGTTGCCGACGAGGGCGAGACGCTCCCGATCGGCCAGGTGATCGCGCGGGTGGGCGAGCCGGGTGAGGAGCCATCGGGCGACGGCGCCTCCGCGAAGCCGAAGAAGTCAAAGAAGCCGAAGAAGCCGAGCGCCGAGGCCGAGGAGACGGCGGCCGCGGCGGCCGCGCCCGCCCCGCCGGCCACGGAGGCCCCGCCGGCAGCCGCCCCAGCCGACGCCGACGGACGGGTGAAGGCCTCCCCGCTGGCCCGGCGCATCGCGAGCGAGCGCGGCCTCGACCTGGCGGGCCTCGCAGGCTCGGGGCCGGGCGGGCGCATCGTGAAGGCGGACGTGGAGAAGGCGGTCGCCGCTGGGCCGACCCCCGCCGTGGCTCAGGCCGCCGCGCCGCCTGCAGCCGCGCCCGCCGGACCGACGCCCGGCGCCGCCGAGCGCCCGGAGACCGCGAAGGGCAGTACCTCCTTTGAGGAGCTGACGAGGCTCCAGTCGACCGTCGCCCGGCGGATGGCCGAGTCCAAGGCGACCGCCCCCCACTTCTACCTGTCGGTGGAGGCCGAGATGAGTCGCGCGGTCGAGGCCCGAGCGCACCTCAAGGCCGGCGCGAAGGAGGGCGACGTGGTCCCGTCGTTCAACGACATGGTCGTCAAGGCATGCGCCATCGCCCTGCGCGAGAACCCGCGCGCCAACGGCGCCTACCGCGACGGCCGCCTCGAGCTCTATTCCCGCGTGAACGTGGGCGTCGCGGTGGCTGCCCAGGACGCCCTGGTCGTGCCGACGGTCTTCGACGCCGACCTCAAGGGGCTGGCGCAGATCGCGACCGAGACGCGGGCGCTGGCCCAGCGGGTCCGTGGCGGCACGATCACGCCCCCCGAGCTCTCCGGCGGAACCTTCACGGTCTCGAACCTCGGCATGTTCGGCATCTCCAGCTTCGCGGCTGTGATCAACCCGCCGCAGGCAGGGATCCTCGCGGTGGGCGCGATCGCCGAGCGGCCGGTGGTGAAGGACGGGGAGATCACGATCGGCAACCTGATGGCGATGACGCTGGCGTGCGACCACCGCATCCTCTACGGCGCCGAGGGCGCCGTGTTCCTCGACCGCATCCGGAACCTGCTGGAGGAGCCGCTCGGCCTCGCGCTGTAGGTCCGGAATCCGACCGTATCCCAGACGACGCACTTGCGCCGTCGCGTGGCGAATGTAGAATCGGGTACTGATTGATACATAGGGGTTGCGAGGAGGAACCCTCGCGCCCTGGTCCGTAGGAGCCGCGATCGGATATCCCGAGAACGGCAACAACGGCCCGGCAGACGGAGATCCCGTTGCGGGGCCCGAGTGAAAGGCGGACGGGATATGGAGACAACGGACGCGAGCGTCGTCGCGCGTGGGCGCGTACGCGAACTCGCTGACGCGGCCTTGACTAGGGAGGATCGCGCCAGCCTCTTTCGGTTCATGGTGATGATGCGCACCTCGGAGGAGCGCGCCCTCACCCTCTACAAGCAGGGCAAGGTCCCCGGGTCGTTCTACGACGGGCGCGGTCAGGAAGCGATCTCCGTGGGCGCCGCCTTCGTGCTCCGGCCGGAGGACCGGACCTGCATCCTCCACCGCGACCTGGGCGCCCACCTCGTCCGGGGCGTGACCCCGGATCGGTATCTCGCGAACTACATGGGCCGTGCGACGGGCGTGACCGGCGGCAAGGACGGCAACATGCACTTCGGGGATCGCCGGCTGGGTGCCGTCGGGATGGTCTCAATGCTCCCCGACATGGCGCTCGTCGCCACCGGGATGGCGCTGGCGTTCAAGATGCGCCGCGAGGCGCGGGTCGCGATGACCTTCTTCGGCGAGGGGTCGACGGCGAACGGCCAGTGGCACGAGGCGATGAACTTCGCCGGCATCCACCGGCTGCCGGTGGTCTTCGTGCTCGAGAACAACCGGTTCGCCTACTCGACGCCGAACGAGCTCGAGTTCGCGGTTGACCCGGTCGAGCGGGCCCATTCCTACGGGTTCGCCGGCGTGAACGTGGACGGCAACGACGTCGAGGACGTGTTCGAGGCCGCGCGCGAGGCGGTCGATCTGGCGCGGGCCGGAGGAGGCCCCACGCTGATCGAGTGCCAGACGATGCGGATGCATGGCCACGGTGCCCACGACGACATGCGCTACGTGCCCTCCGAGCTCCATGCGGAGTGGGAGCGGCGCGACCCGATCAATCGATATGCCGAGCGGCTCACCTCGGACTACGGGTTCTCGTCCGGCGAGGTCGAGGAGGTCCGGTCCGAAGTGCGCTCCTACGTCGACGAGTGCGCCGCCAAGGCGCTCGCTTCGCCGATGCCGGACCCGGAGCTGGCGGCAACCGGCGTCTTCGCCGAGGAGTTCGAGGCGCTCGGCGACGGGCACGCGCCCTGGTCACAGGTGTCGCACGGCCACAACGGCAACGGCGCGACGCCGGTCTCCAGGAGGGCAGCATGAGTGGCTTTGCCGCGGCGCCAACCGGAGCGCCACCCACCGAAACACGCCTGATGACCTATCTCGAGGCGATCTCGGACGCGCTGCGGCAGGAGATGCGCCGGGACGAGACGGTCTTCTGCCTCGGCGAGGACATCGGTGCGTTCGGCGGCGCGTTCAAGGTCACGGATGAGTTCGTCGAGGAGTTCGGCGCCGATCGCTGCCTCGATGCGCCGCTCGCGGAGAACGCCATCATCGGCACCGCGGTCGGCGCCGCCGTCGAGGGGCTCCGGCCCGTGTGCGAGATGCAGTTCGCCGACTTCATCGCGTGCGGGTTCGACCAGCTCGTCAACGTCGCGGCCAAGCTCCACTACCGGCAGGGCATCGCCGTGCCGATGGTGGTGCGGCTGCCGTCCGGCGGCGGCTTCTCGGGCGGCCCGTTCCACTCGCAGAACCCCGAGGCCTGGTTCCTCCAGACGCCTGGCCTGAAGGTGGTGACCCCGGCAACGGCAGCGGACGCCAAGGGGCTCCTGGTCAGCGCGATCAGGGACCCGAACCCGGTCTGCTACCTCGAGCACAAGGGCCTCTACCGCCACGTCAAGGACGAGGTGCCGGAGGGCGAGTACGCCATCCCTCTTGGGAAGGCGCGGATCGCGCGCGCGGGAGGCGAATTGACGGTGATCGCCTACGGGTCGAGCGTCCACCTGGCGCTGCGCGCGGCGGAGGAGCTCGAGGAGGACATCGAGGTCCTCGACCTGCGAAGCCTCTGCCCGCTCGATCACGAGGCCGTGCTCGACAGCGTCCGCAAGACCGGCAAGGCCCTGGTCGCGCACGAGGCGACCCGCTCGTGCGGGGTCGGCGCCGAGGTCGCGGCGCTCATCACCGAGCACGCCTTCGAGGACCTGGACGCGCCGGTCCGGCGGCTCACCGCCCCGGACGTTCCGATCCCGTTCAGCCCGCCGCTGGAGCAGGCGACCCTGCCCCAGCTCGAAGACATGAAGGAGGCATTCAGTGCCCTCCTCGCCTACTGAAACTGGCTCGCAGCTCACTCAAGTGACCATGCCCCAGATGGGCGTCTCCGTCGCGGAGGGGACCATCGTCGAATGGCGCAAGCGGCCCGGCGACTGGGTGGAGGCCGACGAGGCCGTCTGCGACGTCACCACCGACAAGATCGACGTCGAGATCCCGTCGCCGGCCGCCGGCCGCCTCGAGCGCATCCTGGTCGCGCCGGGCGACACCGTCGCAGTCGGAACTCTCCTCGCTGAGATCAACGCCGAGGCTCGCCCGGGCGAGGCGCACCCCGACGAGCACAACGGCAGACGACAGCAGGAAGGTGAGCAGCCCGCATCCTCCGCAGCCGAGCCGGCGGCGGAGGACGGCGATCGCTCGACCTTCCACTCGCCCGTGGTCCGGCGGATCGCGGACAAGCACGGCGTCGATCTGACTCAGGTGAGCGGCACGGGGATCGGCGGTCGCGTTCGGAAGAAGGACGTTCTCGCATACATCAAGGCTCGCGAAGGCGTTCCGGCCGAGGCTCCGGAGCCCGCCCTTCACATCGAGTCCCCCTATCGGCCGGAGGAGGTGGAGGCGCCGCAATCGAGCGAGGCCGGGGACGAGGCAGTCCCGGCTGCATCGGCCGGTGCTCCGCCTCCGACGGTCGACGAGCTGTTCGGGCCCACGCGGACCGAGCCGATGTCCCCGATGCGCCAGGCAATCGCCCGCCACATGACGGACAGCCGGCGCACGGCGGCCCACTGCACGACGATCGTGGAGGCGGACTTCACCCGGGTTGCCGCTCGGCGGTCGGATGAGCGCGACGCGATGCGCAGGAGAGGCGTCAACCTCACCTACCTGGCGTTCGTGGCGCTCGCGACGGTCGAGGCGCTGCAGAGGCACCCGCGGCTGAACGCCTCAGTTCGCGCAGAGGAGATCGTCTACCACGAGGAGGTCAACCTCGGGATCGCGGTCGCCCTCGACGACGGCCTAGTGGTGCCGGTGATCAGGCAGGCCCAGCGGCTGAGCCTCGAGGGCATGGCCGCCGCGATCGCCGACCTCGCGCAGCGAGCGCGGGATCGCAGGCTGGAGCCGGATGAGGTCCACGGCGGCACCTTCACGATCACCAACCCGGGTCAGTTCGGGGCGGTTCTCGCCACCCCGATCATCAACCAGCCCCAGGTGGCGATCCTGGACCTGGAGGCGGTGGTCAAGCGGCCCGTTGTCGTCGAGAGCCCAGAGGGCGATTCGATCGCGATTCACCCGATGACCTACCTCTGCATGTCGTGGGACCACCGCGCGCTGGACGGGGCCGACGCGGCCCGGTTCCTCGGGGACGTAAAGGCCCGCCTGGAGGATTGGGAGGGCGCGCAGTGAGCGCGGTCGCCGCAAAGGCGGCGACGGGCACCGCGCCGGGAGCCGTGGTGCCTCCCTCTCTATCCCCAACTTCCTCGGTGCCGCCGGTGCCTCTCGAGCACGAGGACCTGGTGCTCCACCGTGGGACCCGCAGCGGGCGGTACGTCATCGTCGCAATCCACTCGACCGCGCTCGGCCCGGCACTGGGCGGAGCCCGCCTGTGGCACTACCCGGCGACGACCGACGGGATCCGCGACGCGCTGCGTCTCGCGCGGGGGATGACGCTCAAGGCAGCCGCCGCGGGGCTCGCGCTCGGCGGCGGCAAGGGTGTGATCTGCGGTCCCGACCGGCCTCCGACCGGCCGCGAGCGGCGCGACCTGCTGCTGGACTTTGGCGATCTCGTGGAGTCCCTCGACGGGCGCTACATCACGGCGGAGGACGTCGGCATCTCGCCGCCCGACCTCGTGGCCATCCGCGAGCGGACCGAGCACGTCACCGGCCTCCCGGCCGACCACGGCGGATCGGGCGACCCCAGCCCTTACACCGCCATCGGCGTCGAGGCTGCGATGCGCGCCTGTGCGCGAGCGCGCTTCGGCTCCCCGCACCTGTCGGGGCGCCGCATCGTGATCGCCGGTTTGGGCCACGTGGGCGCGAAGCTCGCGCGGCGACTGGTGAAGGACGGCGCGGACGTCGCGGTCTCCGACATCGACACCGCGAAGCGGGAGGTGGCCCTGGAGCTCGGGGGCGAATGGCTCGACCCCACCCAGGCGCTGGTCGCCCAGTGCGACATCCTCGCGCCCTGCGCCCTGGGCGGGGCGATCGATGCGGCGAGCCTGCCCCTGCTGCGCTGCGAGATCGTCTGCGGCTGCGCCAACAACCAGCTGGCCGATGACGCACTCGCGAACGAGCTGGACGAGCGCGACATCCTGTACGCGCCCGACTTCGTCGTCAACGCGGGCGGACTGATCCACGTCTACCGGGAGATCCGCGGCTACAGCGAGGCACACGCACGGGAGCTGGCGCTGGGGATCGAGGTCAACCTCGACGGCATCCTTGCGGTCTCGGCCGAGGACTCGGTCACCCCCCTCGAGGCGGCGCGGGCGATCGCCCTCGAGCGCCTCGCCGACGCTCGGCTCGAGCGCACCGCCGTCGCGTGAAACACTGACGGACAATGAACCGCACCAGCCAGTTTCGGGGCTAAAGCCCCTCATCAGCAAACTTATGCGTGAAGTCTGGACCATCCGCCTCGGGCTCATCCCCTACGAGGACGCGCGCCGACTGCAGGCGGAGATCGCGAGCGCCCGCAACGACGACCGGATCCCGGACGTGCTGCTTCTGCTCGAGCATCCGCCCGTCTACACAAAGGGGCGCCGCTCCACGACGGACGAGCTCCCGATGGGCGAGTACTGGTACCGGAGGCAGGGCATCGACGTGGTCGAGACCGACCGCGGCGGGCGAGTCACCTACCACGGGCCCGGGCAGCTGGTCGGCTACCCGATCGTCAGCCTGCGGCCGTACCGCGACGACGTGCACGAGTACATCCGCAGGATGGAGCGAGCGATCATCGGCGCCCTCGGCGACTCGGGCGTGGAGGCCGAAGTGGTCGACGGGCTTACGGGCGTCTGGACGCCCGAGCGCCGCAAGATCGGGTCGATCGGGGTGCACGTCAGCCGCGGGATCACGACACATGGCTTCGCCATCAACGTCAACAACGACCTCCAGCCGTTCGAGTGGATCGTGCCCTGCGGGATCGAGGCGTGCCGGATGAGCTCGCTTTCGCGTGAGCTCGGCGGCGAGCAGGACCTTGCTGCCTTCGCCACGACAGTCCGTGACAGCTTCGGCGAGATCTACGGGCGGGCGCCGCGGGAGGCCTCCGCCGAGGAGCTCGAGGAGCGGCTCGGCGAGCCGCTGGCGCTAGCGTAGGGCGGGCATGGAGTCCGGAGCGCTTCACGTCACCCGCTCGCGCGCCAAACCCGGCGGCATGGCCGTGGCCGACGGGCGCCCGTTCCGGGAGCGGAAGCCGCCGTGGCTGAAGGTCCCGGCGCCCGGTGGGCCGACCTACCGCCGTCTGAAGTCGACGATCCAGGCGGAGAACCTGCACACCGTGTGCGAGGAGGCCAACTGCCCGAACGTGGGCGAGTGCTGGGAGCGCGGGACCGCGACCTTCATGATCCTCGGCGACGTCTGCACGCGCCGCTGCGGCTTCTGCAACGTACAGACGGGCAAGCCGACGTGGAACGATCCGCTGGAGCCGATGCGGGTGGCGAACCAGGTGCGCCAGATGGGCTTGCGCCACGCGGTCGTGACCTCTGTGGACCGCGACGACCTTCCCGACTACGGCGCCGGTGCCTTCGTCGGCGTCATCCGCTCGATTCGGATGCTGGCGCCCGGCTGCAAGGTCGAGGTCCTCACTCCCGACTTCCGCGGGCAGGAGATGCCGCTCGCCAAGGTGGTCCACGAGCAGCCCGATGTCTTCAACCACAACGTCGAGACGGTGCCGCGCCTGTATCCGAAGGCTCGGCGCGGGTCGGACTTCATGCGGTCAGCCCGCGTTCTGCGGCTGGCGAAGGAGATGGGCGGCGACCAGGTCATCACCAAGTCGGGGCTGATGGTCGGGCTCGGCGAGACCTTCGACGAGATGGTCGAGGCATTCTCGACCCTGCGCGAGCACCGCGTCCAGATCCTCACGGTGGGCCAGTACCTGCGGCCCACCGAACAGCACCTTCCGGTCGTCCGTTACTGGCACCCGGACGAGTTCGACGCGCTCAGGGACGCCGCCTACGAGCTCGGCTTCGAGTCCGTGGCCGCAGGGCCGCTGGTGCGCAGCTCCTACCACGCGGACGAGAGCGCCCGCGAGGTCGCCGAGCGGACTCGCAGCGCGGCCTAGCTCCGCGCCGCCTGCTCGCCTGGCTCGACGACCTCGTTCTGTCGCTCTAGTGGTCTACTGCGAGTGGACCGTGTCGCTGAAACCGGCGGCGCAGCCCGGCTTCTTCGGGGCCTTCGCGTAGAACTTCCCGGACTTATTGGTGTTGATCGACCACTGCGAGTCGGGGCCGTTCGGCTGCGCGATGTCGGTGCCGATCTTGGTGTCCTGGCTGGGCTTCTGGTCGGAGCCCTTCTGCTTGTAGAGGATGACCTTGCGTCCGTTCTCGCACTTCTCGGAGGCCGACTTCCTCGTGTGCACGAAGCCGAAGAACCCTCCCTGCTGCGCCTGGATCGTGACCCTGGTGTTGGCGCCGCTCGCGACGGCGATCCCGGCAAACACGAGTGCTCCGCAAACCGTGACCGCGAGCACTGCGGCGATCAGTTTTCTTGCCTTCAACGCTTCTCCTCGTTCCTATCGCTTGCATCACGACACTAGCCCACCGCGGGCCGGGAGCAAGAAGGTTTTAGAAACGAAACGGCGCGGCTCCTCGCCACCACGTGGCCGGAGCCGCGCCGAATCCGACGGCTAGAGCTTGATCGTCTCGCTGCGGCCCGCCGCGCACCCGCTGGACTTCCGGGCAACTGCGTAGAACTTGCCCTTCTTGAAGCCGGAGTTGCCGATGCTCCAAACGCCCTTGTTCCCCTGCTTCTCGGACGTGTCGGAGCCGATCTTCTTGTCGGCCGACGGATCCTGCTTCTTGCCCTTCTGCTTGTAGACGACCACCTTGCGGTCGAACTGGCACTTGGCCCTCTCGCTCAGGACCTTGCCATGGAAGTCACCGTTCGGGCCTTTGATCGTGACGCCGGTGTTTGCGCCCGCGAAGGCCATGCTGGCCATCACGAGTGCGCCGAGCACAACGGCTGCCACGAGCCCTGCCGAGAGCTTTCTAATAGTCAAGTACTCCCCCTTTGACGGGTGTTTGTTTCCCCTCGGAATTCGTTCCGAGGGGCTCGCGACAGGGTAGACGAGGCCCTTGGGTCCCGCTGGACGCCCGTTCTAGCAAGGCGCCGCGGCGTAGGCCCATAGGCTTCGCGCGCTTTGGTCCCCATCAAGGACAACATCCCGACGCTGCGGTTCCCGGTGGTGACGGTCGCGCTCATCGTGCTCAACGTCGCGGTGTTCGTGTGGCAGCTGACGCAGTCCACCGACCCAGGGTCGAGCACCTCGCCGCACATCTCGAGCGTCTCCCAGCGGGACGAGACCACACTCGAGTACGGGGCGATCCCGTACCGCCTGACGCACCCGGGCAAGGACTGCGCTGTCGGCCAGGTGCCGAGTGAGGCGGCCTCGACCCAGGCCTCGCTCCAGGTGGTCTGCCAGGGCACCTCCGACTACAAGAAGGCCCGGAGCCTGCCCGACTTCGCCCCGCTCGACTCACCGCCCTGGTGGGCGACCGTGTTCACGTCGATGTTCCTGCATGGCGGCTTCCTGCACATCGCCTTCAACATGCTCTTCCTATGGATCTTCGGCAACAACGTCGAGGACTCGATGGGCAGGCCGCGCTTCCTGC
>DASQCL010000051.1:0-7566 GCA_035634715.1 Solirubrobacterales bacterium | reverse complement strand
TCGGACGGCTCCTTGGCCTGCGACGAGGCGCTGAAGGACGTGTAGATGAGCGCCACGGCCAATAGAACCGCGGCACTCAGGGCGACGACCAGTCGGATCTTCCGTTTGACGTTGGGATCCATGCGGCGAAAGGAGCGCGTGAGCGCGAAATCGGCGTCCGATTATGGCAGCGAGGGCTTAAGTGCCCCCGAGTCGCGTCAATACAATCGCCGGCCATGGCTGAGGACCCGGTTCTTCTCATCACCGGTGCCTCGAGCGGGATCGGTGCCGCCACCGCCAAGCGCGCCTCGAAGGCCGGCTACCGGTTGGTGCTCGGCGCCCGCCGCGAGGATCGGCTCAACGACCTCGCCGAGGAGCTCGGGGGAGCGGAGCGCGCGATCAGCCTGCGCTGCGATGTCACCGAGTGGGAGGACGACGAGGCGCTGGCGCAGGCGGCGCTCGACTCGTTCGGCCGCATCGACGCAGTGCTCGCGAACGCCGGCTTCGGCGCCAAGCGGGGGTTCCTGGAGGAGTCGCCGGAGCATTGGCGCTCGATGGTCCTCACCAACGTCCTCGGGGTCGCGCTCACGATCCGGGCGACCCTTCCCCATCTCCTCGAGCGCGGCACCGGGCACTACGTGCTGACGAGCTCGGTCGCCGGCCGGCGAACCCTGCCCGGCTCGCTGTACTCGGCCACGAAGTGGTCGGTGACCGCGATGGGCGAGGCGCTTCGCTCCGAGCTGCGCCAGATGCACGGCAACACCGGCATCCGGGTGACCCTCATCGAGCCCGGGATGACTGACACCGAGTTCTTCGACGACAGGCCCGAGAACGCGCTCGCAGACGACGACATCGCCCGCACGGTGATGTTCGCCCTCTCTGAGGCCGATCACGTCGACATCAACGAGATCCTGATCCGCCCGGCGAGCCAGGCGGGGTAGGCCGGTGGGCCCGGCGGCACGGACGCTCGCCGCCATCGCGCTGGTCGCTGCGCTCGCGATCCCGGTGTCCGCGAACGCCGGCACACCTTCTGTGATCCGCACCGGCGGCCCGAGCGCGCCGAGCGACCCGAAGGCGGCCGTCGTGGGGACCGACCGCGACCTGGCCGGCAAGCGCTACGTGGTCATCGACGCCAGCGGAGCAACGGTTGGGACCGGCTCGCTCCAGGGAGCGGCCGGAACCCCGAAGCCGTGGGGGCACGCGTACACCGCCACCCTCACGGGCGCCGATTCGCCTGGCCGCTACCGGGTGCGCGTGCCGGCGCTCGACAAGACCTCGCCGTCGTGGATCGTCCGATCGACGGGCTCGGGCGATGCGATCAGCACCATTCTCAAGTTCTTCGCCTGGAACGCCGACGGGCGCGAGTCGCCGTACCACGGGCCGTCCCACCTGCACGACGCGACCGTGAAGGGCGGCCCGTTCGACGGCAGGCGCTTCGACCTGACGGGCGGCTGGATGGACGCCGGGGACATGATCCACTTCGCGCAGACGACCGCGTACGCGGCGGCTGTGCTCGAGGCGGCCGCGCGGATCGACCCGGCTCAGCGCCAGAGGCTGGACTCGACGGCCGCGGTCGGCATCCGGTGGCTTCGCAAGGCGCACCCCAGACCCAACCTCTTCATCGCCCAGGTCGGCGACCAGCGCGACCACAATCACGGCTTCCGTGATCCGGCCAAGGACGACGACTCGGGCATCCCCGGCATCGCTTACCGCAAGGCCTACCCCGGAATCCCCTCGGGCGGCGTCGGCGGAGACATCGCGGGCAAGGCCGCAGCGGCGCTGGCGCTCGCCTACGACCGGACCCACGACGCGACGGACCTGACCCAGGCCAGGCAGTGGTACGCGGCCGGGAAGGCGGCGGGCCGGCCGAACCCCAAACTTCCCGGCGGCTTCTACCGCGACCCACATTGGAAGGACTCGATGGCCGGCGGCGCCGCCGCGCTCTACCGGGCAACGGGCGAGCGCTCGTACCTGAACGATGCACTCGCGTTCCTCCACTCGTCACAGAGCGAGGCCGACGGGACACTCGGCGTCGTCGACTCGTTCGCCAGCTTCGCCGCCGGGGACATCTGCGGAGCCCTGGGTGCCCCACCGCTCGGAAGTGCCGGCGACGAGCAGTACGCCTGCAACCGCCTGCGCCAGTTCGGCGCGATCGCCGTCCAACAGGCTCATGACAACGCGTTCGGGATGCCGGGCTTCTGGACCTGGGGCACGACCGCCCAGAACGGGGCGAGCGGCGCGCTCGCGAACCTCGCAGCGTGTGGCGCGGGCCTTCCCGGTGGACGCGGAGTCGCAGCCGGGGCCCGCGACTACATGCTCGGGCGCAACCCCTTCGGGAGCAGCTTCGTGGTCGGCTACGGACCCGGCTCCCCAATCCATCCACACCATTGGGCCTCGGTGTTCGGCCAGGCGCTGCCGACCGGGGCCGTCGTCGGCGGGCCTGCCCCGATCGACCAGATCCGCGGCCAGGGCTTCCACGTCGAGAGCCCATTCGACTCGAGCTTCGCCTCGTATGAGGACCGCCGCGCCGACTATGTGACGTCGGAGCCCGCGCTCGACTACGCCGCGGCCAGCGTCCTCCTTCTCGCCACGCTCCAGGCCGGCTGCTCCTCCTGATCGCGGCGCCGCGGCGCCGATCCTCCGGTTGGCCGGCGAAATAGAGTGCCGCGTCCGATGGCTGACAACGACGTCGCATTCGCCGGCCCGGCGAGGCAGGCAGAGATGGTTCGCGCCGGCGAGGTGTCGCCTCGCGAGCTCGTCACCCTGTACCTGAAACGGATCGCGGAGCTCGACTCAAAGCTGAACGCGTTCCGTGTGGTGCGCGCCGAACAGGCGTTGGAGGAAGCCGACGAGGCCGAGCGCCGACGCGGGTCCGCGGACGACGCGCCGCTGCTCGGGGTACCGATCGCGGTCAAAGACACCGTGGACGTCGCCGGCGAAGTCACGACGCTCGGCACCGGTGCGGTGGACGAGCCCGCGCGGGAGGACTCCGAGGTCGTGCGGAGGCTGCGCGCCGCGGGCGCGATCGTGATCGGCAAGACCAACCTCCCCGAGCTGGCGTTCGCGATGTTCACCGAATCGCCCACGTGGGGAATCACCCGCAACCCATGGGACGTCACCCGCGTCCCCGGCGGATCCTCCGGTGGCAGCGGGGCCGCCGTGGCGGCGGGACTCGCCTCGGCGGCGACGGCGTCGGACGGCGCCGGCTCCATCCGCATCCCCGCCGCATACTGCGGGCTCTTCGGTCTGAAGCCACAGCGCGGCCGGGTGCCACTCGACCCGCTGGCCGAGCACTGGCACGGAATGTCGGTCAACGGCTACCTGACGCGAAGCGTCCTCGATACGGCCCTGCTCCTGGACGCCACTGCCGGCGGCGGCCTCGCGCCACAGAAGCCCCCGCCGCCCGAGCGGCCGTTCGCCGACGCCGCCAGAGAATCGCCGGGGAAGCTGCGAATCGCCGTCTCGCCGAAGGTGGCACGCGCCCTCGCGCCGCCGATGCTGGACGAGCGCTGCCGCAGCGCGTTGGACCAGACCGCCGAACTGCTGCGCTCACTCGGTCACGACGTCACCCCGCGCGATCCCGATTACGGCGGGGTCGGAAACCAGGTCTCCGTCCTCTACATGCGCGGCATCGCCGACGATGCCGCCTCGCTGCCCCACCCCGACCGGCTCGGCAAGCACACCCGCCAGCTCGCGCGGCTGGGGCGGCTCTACCCGGACATCGCCGTGCGCCGGGCGCGGGCCGTGACGAAGAAGTACGCGGCTCGCATCAACGCGATCTTCGACCACTGCGACGTGCTGCTGACGCCGACGATTGGCGAACCGCCGGTCCCGGTGGGCAAATGGGACTCGCGGCGCGGCCTGTGGACGCTCGCCGGGATGACCCGCCGCACCGGGTTCACGCCCCCGTGGAACTACCTGGGGAATCCGGCCGCGGCGGTGCCCGCCGGGTTCACGCGGGAAGGCCTCCCACTGTCGGTGCAGCTCGTCGGCCGGCCCGACGACGAGGCGACGCTGCTCTCCCTCGCCGCTCAGATCGAGGCCGAGCGGCCCTGGGCGGACCGCCGCCCGCCCGTGTCCTAGGGGCAAAATGGCTGCCCGTAGCTCCATCGTGATACCGTCCGTCGTACGGTAACCGTCCCGTCCAAACGCGGACCGGTTGTCAAGGATGACCAGGCTCGCAGCCAAACGCGACACCCACCTCAGCCGTGCCGAGATCGCGGCGGAGGCCCTCCGGCAGTTCGATGCCGGCGGGGATGAGCCGAGCATTCGCAGCCTGGCCTCGGCGCTCAAGGTCGCACCCTCGGCGATCTACCACCACTACGCATCGCGGTCGGACATCGTCCACGCCGCCGTCGGGCTCGTCTGGGATCAGGCCACGACGGAGCTCCTCGAGCTGGTGCCGATGCCGTTCGACGCCGACCCTGCCGAGGTACTGGTCGCGAGCGGGATCGCCACGCGCCGTGCGTGGCTCGCGCACTACCGACTCGCCCCGTACATGGCCGCCACGCCGGAGTCGAACGAGTTCGTCACCAATGCGCTCGGCCTGCTCGCGAACGTGCTCGAGCGCATGGGCCTCGAGGGCGAGCGGGCCGCAGCCGCGTTGCACACGTTCTCGTCGTTCATGATCGGCGCGGTTCTCTTCGCCGCCGCTCGATGCGCGGCCAACGAGCAGCTCGAGGCCAACGGCAACGGGCGCTCACGACAGAGCTTCGACGCCAAGTCCAGCAGCGTCGCGAATGCGAGTGAGGGGACGATTGCCTCGATCGCCGAGATGATGGAGATGTCTGTCACCGACCCCAAGCGCGACGAGAAGCTCTTCGCCGAGGGGCTCGAGCGCCTGGTCGCGAGCCTTCGCGACTAGGCGGATTCCGAAGGCGCCGGCGAGTCGGGCCCGCGCTCGTGGCCGCCCAGCCGCTCGCGCGGGAAGATCGCGAAGCTTCCGATCGCGGTGGCGAGCAGCCGCCCGTCGTCGTGGCGGACCTCGCTTCGCATCACCGCGATCCGGTCGTTGCGACGATCCACGACCGACTCGCAGATCACGTCCCCCTCACGCGCGGTCTGCACGTAGTTGATCGAGATGCCGATTGTCGCGATCCGCTCGCCCTTGCTGCGCTGCTGCCACAGCGCCGAGCCCATCGAGTAGTCGACCATCGCGTATCCGACGGGGCCTGAGAGCAACCCGGCCGGGTTGATGAGCTCCGGGCGGATCGTCAGCCGGACCCGCTCGGGGGTCTCCCACCGAAGGCCGAGCCAGCGGGTGAGGTCGTCGATCGGATCGCCAGGGGGTGCCATGGCGCGCCAGGGTATCCGGCCGTGAGCGCCTTTCACTCGACTTTCATGCAGCGAGCCTAGAGTCGATCGCGAGTGGTTTACCGACAGAGGAGGCACCTCGTGAGGACGAAAAGAACTTCGATCCGACAGCGGCAAGCCCTTGCACTCGCTGGGGTCACCCTGATCGTGGCGGCCGTTGCCGGATCTGCCGCCCAGGCTGGCGCATCGCAGAGCTCGCAGACGATCATGTCCGGAGCCGGCCCCGGCTGGCCGAAGACGCTTCATCCCAGCGACTTCGTGCGCCGGATCGACAACCCGTGGTTTCCGCTCAAGCCCGGCAGCAAATGGCACTACCGAGGCATCGACTCGGACGGCCGTTTCAGGGACAACATGCGGGTAACGAACCGGACCAAGAAGATCGAGGGCGTGCAGGTCACCGTGGTCCATGACGTGGTCCGAAGGCACAGTAAGCCGCGCGAGGTCACCAACGACTTCTACGTGCAGGATCACCACGGAAACATCTGGTACTTCGGCGAGAACACCAGGGAGCTCGACCGTCACGGTCACGTGACCAGTCGCGCTGGCTCGTTCAGGGCCGGCCGGAACGGCGCCCGACCGGGCGTCCTGATCCCCGGTCACCCGAAGGTAGGCCAGAAGGCCCGTCAGGAGTTCTACAAGGGCCACGCCGAGGACGCCTTCAAGGTCCTCGACGTCAACGCACACGTCTCAACCCCGTACGTGTCCTCTAACCACGCGGTGCGGACCAGCGAGTCGACGCCCCTCGAGCCCAAGGTGCTCGACAACAAGTGGTACGTGCACGGGGTGGGCGACGTCAAGGAGAAAACGGTCAAGGGGCCGAAAGAGATCCTCCATCTCGTCTCCTTCCATCGCGGCTGATAGCCAGATCGCCTGTACCGCCCTCGGAGCAGAAGCGTCTAATCGCGCAGACCGGCGGCGTCGAGCGCCAAGTTCTGGTCGTTGAAGTAGTCGATTCGCACGGCGAGTCCATCCCGGAAGGTCCAGACGATCGCATCACCGCGTTCGACGGGAACACCGCTGCCGGCTCCTACCGCACTGATGCGAACCAGCGAAACGACCTTGTCCCCGCCATCGAGGATCTGCTCCACCCGCAGCTCGTAGCGCTCCCAGCTCTCGGCGAAGTCAGCAAGCCACCTGGCGATCCCACCGGTGCCTCGATATGGATTGCGGGCGTCGGGAATGTCGTGGTCGTAGACCTCTACGGCCGGGTCGATTCCCTTTAGGTAGGGCTCACCGGTCTGACCGAAGTAATCGAGCGACCGCTCGACCCAGTCCACGTTCTCCTGCGACATCGCCGCTGAGTATCTCGCACATGAGCCAATGCTCGGCGCTTCTGCTCCTCGCGCAAAGCTGAGGTATGCGCTACTCCCGCAGCCCGGCGGCTTCGAGGGCAGCGTGGCGATCAGTGAAGTCCCAGATCGCAGCGATCTTTCCCTCGCGTACGGTGACCACGGTGCAGATGGCCTGATCGACTTCGAGGCCACTGCCCTTGCCGCGAATTGCGTTACGACTCTCGACGAGGACCTGATCCCCGCCGAGGTCCGAGACATCCTCGACGAGGATGCGCCAGTGATCGGCCGCGTCGAGCCAATCGGTGACGGCGGCCAGCCACGCATCCTTGCCGCGAAACGCCTCCATGTGGGGCGGCTTCCACTCCGCATCGGCGTGCACTGCCTTGAACGCCTCCTCGGTCTCGGGGTAATCACTGAGGGGGACTGGATCTACCCAGTAATCGCCGAGCATGCGATCGATGAGCTGGAAGTAGCGCCGGACGATCTCTACGTTCTCCTGCGACATCGCCTACGCAGTATCTCCGCTCTGACCGGTTACGCGATCGACCTACGGGCAGCCACCCGTCCCAGACGGGCCGCAGCGGAAGCTGACTCCGTCGAGCGAGAACTTGTCGCCGCTCGCGGCGGAAATGACGCGGACGTTCCCGGAGGCGTCCACCCAGAGTCCAACGTTCGCATGAAAGCAGGAGCTACGGTGAGTGGCTTGTGAAGCACGGCGGCGGCCGTACTAGGCACCGCTCGCATCGCCGTCACGTACGAGCGGCGCGAGCCGTAGCGCGATCAAGAGCTCGGCGACCCGCGAATCCACGGGGTGCCCCAGAAGCTCCTCGATCGCTCGAATCCGGTTGGGAATGGTGTTGGCGTGCACACCCAGGCGGTCGGCGGTACGACTCGGGCTCGAGCGTTCCTCGAGGTAAACGCGCAGTGTGCCGGCGAGCCGCCGTGCGCTGTCGTCATCAGCAGCGAGAGGACCCAGCTCGCG
>DASQCL010000050.1:0-9508 GCA_035634715.1 Solirubrobacterales bacterium | reverse complement strand
AAGGCCCGCCGACGCCGCACCCGCCGAAAGCCGGACATCGGCTTCGCCTCCGGCGGCAGCGAGCAGAAGGCGAGGTGGCGCTGATGGCCGCCAAAGCCGGACCCGGCCGGTACCGCTGCCCGAGCTGCAAAGAGGTCAAGGACCAGTCCGAGTTCTACGCAACGAAGACCAAGGGCACCGGGATCAGCCATTACTGCAAGGCGTGCGCTCGAGAGAAGCAGCGGCACGTCCGCCAGCTAACCAGTGCCTATCGATTCCCCGCATAATCCACCCCCGAAGGAGGAACCCGAATGATCGAGATCACCGCAGAGACCAAGCTGCCTCTGACCAGCGGGAAGGAGGCCACGCTGAAACTGAAGGACGGCACCGTGTCCTTCTCCATGCCGGCGAGCTTCAAGACGCCGATGGCCACCCTCGCCGATCTACGTGTCGCGCTGGAGGAGCTTGAGGCGGCAGAGGCGGCGCGGCCGGCGCAGCTCGACAATCCGCACGTCGGGGGCGAGTAGATGGCCGACGTGCCCCCCGTCTGGCTGATCAAGGAGGACGACGGCAAGCGCACTCTCTGCGATCTGACGGGCGCCGAACTGGACTGGACCGCCGCTGAGGCTCTCTGCGAGGAACGCGGAGCCGAGTTCACGATACACCGGCCCTCCAACGAGGAAACCGCTTTGCGTGAAGCTGAGGAGGAGATTCTTGGAAAGGCTGGGCTGGAGTCGATCATTCCGCTCTCGAACGATCCCGAGAGCAAGGTCGACCTGATTCTCAGTGAACCGAGAGGCTTTGAGGTCGCCCGCCGTGAAGTCCGCGTCAAGGAAACGGTCAAGGCCATGCGGGAGATGCTGGCTGCCCACAAGCTGCTGCCTGAGTAGCCGGGGTCAACGCCCACCCCGCCGTAGCCTCGGGACATGGCAGCCAAGCGGTGCGGCGAACTCAGCGGGAACATCAACAAGGCCGGGGAACCGTGCCGCGCCTTCGCGCGCACCGGGGATGGCAAGGACACCTGCATGGCCCACGCGAGTGAGGCAGAAAAGGCCGAGATGGGCTTCGGCGGGGCGGAGAACGGGCAGAAGGGCGGCGAAGCCCGGCGCATCCCGAAGCTAACGGAGCTGATCAAGAAGCGCTTGGAGGAGGAAGCCGACAAGGTGATCGACCGCCTCATGGCGGGGCTGGACGCCGAAGTGGGGATCGTGGTCGGCACCGGCAAGGACGCCTTCCTCGACTCGTTCCCCGACTACGCGATGCGACTGCGCACGGTCAGGGAGATCCTCGACCGCACCGAGGGCCGCCCGAAGTCCTCGACCGAGTTCACGGGCAAGGTGGAGATCCGCGGGGCAGAGCAACTCGACAAGGCCATCGAGCGGGAACTGGAGCGCGAAGTCGAGCGCCTGAGCGAGCGGTTGGCCGAGCGAGCATCGGCCGATGAGCCTGCTTCAACCTGAGTTCGAGACGGAGGCCGAGGACTGGCGGAACTGGTCGGCCGAGGAGAAACAGGCCTTCCTCCTGACGATGCGCCAACGCAGGGCGCCCTGGCCCGAGCAGGCGCGGCCCGACCAGCTGCCCCCCGACCACGATGACTGGGCGACCCTGCTGCTGACCGGCGGCCGCGGATCGGGGAAGACGTGGGCAGGCGCGCACCTGCTGAAGGACGAGATCGAGAAGGACCCGCTGAAGGACACCGAGGGTCCGGGCGAATGGGGGATCGTCGCGCCGACCTTCGGCGACGCCCGCGACAAGTGCGTGGAGGGCGAATCGGGATTCCTCGCCGCCTTCCACACGACCCGCAACGAGGTCGACGGCGGCTACTCGCCCACCGTCGAAAAGTGGAACCGCTCGATCGGGGAGATGTACCTGCGCGACGGGACGAAGATCGTCATCGACGGCGCCGACGACGGGGCGCCCACGATCCAAGGGACCAACCTGCGTGGCGCCTGGTGCGACGAGATCGGCCTGTGGAAGAAATGGAAAGAGGCGTTCGACGAGGCGCTCGGCTACGCCGTCCGCAAAGGCCGGGCCCGGCGGATCGCCACCGGTACGCCCAAGCGCGACAAACCCGCGCGTGCCCTGATCAAACGGCTGCTCGCCGACCCCCGCGTGATCTCCCGCCGGCTGCTGACCGCTGACAACTGGCACAACCTCTCGGAGGTCTTCAAGGAAACCGCCCTGCTGACCAAGGACACCGAGCTCGGGCGTCAGGAGCTTGAAGGCCTGCTGCTCGACGAGGCCGAGGGGGCGCTGTGGAAGCGCGAGTGGCTGGCGCACGGGCGCCTCGATCCCCGCCAGGCACCGGGCAACTGGGGACGCCGTGTGCTGGCGCTCGACCCCGCCGACGGCGAGTACGAGGGCGACGAACAGGCGTGGGCGCTGGTGGCCGAGAGCGGCGGGCGCTACTACCTCCTCGACTCCGAAGGGATGCGGAAGACGCCGACGACCTGGCTGGAGCGGGCGGTCACCCTCGCCGACTCGGCGGGCGCTGCGATCGTCGTCGAGAAGAACCACGGCGGGGCGTTCCTGCTGGAGCTGCTGGAGCAGGTGATGAACGACCTCGGCCTACGAGTCCCGGTGCTGGAGGTTCACGCCTCAGACGGCAAGCGGACCCGCGCCGAGCCCGTGGCGATGCTCTACGAGCAGGGCTTCAACCGCGACCTGCCGATGGTCCACCACGTCGGCGAGTTCCCAGACCTCGAAGACCAGCAGTGCAACTGGACTGGCGAGCCCGGCATTCCCTCGCCCGACCGCATGGACGCCCTGGTGTGGGGAATCACCGCCCTGATGAAAGGTGTCGGCACGCAGAAGCGCCGCAAGGTCAAGGCCGGCGCTCGGTAGTAGAGTGTGCAGGTATGGAGAACGCCCTCGCAGAGCGCATCGTGGAGCACATGGGGCCAGCGCGCGCCGCGGCGATTCGGGACGCTGCAAAGTTGCTCGACGCAATCGAGCAGGCCAAGCGCGAAGGGCGCGTGCGAATCTTGCGAAGCTCGCAGCACTCAGGTTCTTAGGGGTCAACGCAGCCCCTCGCCAGAGTCGGGGGAGTGAGCGACCTAGTCCGAAAGGCGGTCCGGGCACGGGTGGCCCCGATGCCCGAAGGCGTTACCGCCCAGCCCGAGGACAACGCTGACCGCTGGACGCCCGAACACGCCTTGCAGCCGCCGGCGGACCTCGACGCGCTGGCCGGCTTCACGCAGTTCGCCCGCACCCGGCGCTCGTGCATCGAGGCGATCACCCTGAACACGGTGGGCCGCGGGGTGGAGGTGGTGCCCCGAGAGGGCATGGAGGACGAGGCCAAGGAGGATGAGGGCGCCGAGCTCCTGCAGGCCCTCAACGACATGGCCCGCCGCGACGTGCGGCTGCAGCGGCCGAACCTCAAGCGCCTGCTCTCGACGGTGAAGTGGGATGAGGAGGAGGTGGGCAACGGCTACCTCGAGGTCTCGCGCAACCGGGTCACCGGGGATATCGACGGCCTCTTTCACGTCCCCGGCAAGCTGGTGCGCCGCCGTGAGGACCGCAAGGGATGGGTGGTCGGACCGAAGAACGGCGCTCCGCACGAGATGGTCGAGTTCTACGACTTCGGCGATAAGGTCCAGTACAGCGCCGACGGCCGCCCGGAGGCTCGCCTGGCCGAGGGTGGCCCGCTGCAGAAGCGCTGGGACCGCAACGAGATCATCGCCTTCCAGATCTACACCTCCGAGAGCCGGGACTACGGGCTGCCCCGAGACGCTCACCTGGCGATCGACTACCTCGGGGACCGCAACGCTGCTGAGGCGAACGTCGGGTTCTTCGGCGCCAGCGGTGTGCCGCCGACGGTGATCTTCGTCAAGGTGCCGCTGCCGAAAGACGACGAGGAGGCCGTCGACCTGGAGATCCCGCCCGACGTCGCGACCCGGATCACGCAGACCCTCAGCGGCGACGGCGACAAGCGCCACCGAGTCGCCGTCGTCGCTCTACCCGAGGGGGTGGACGCTGACTCGATCGACCTCGCCACCCTGTCGGAGCGCGACATGGGCTTCATCGAGTTCCGCAAAGACAACCGGCGGGCGACCCACGGCGCCTTCCGCCTCTCCCCGATCTTCACCGCGGACATCGAGGACACGAACTACTCGACGGCCGAGACCGAGCGCCGGCTGACCAAGGAGCAGGTCTTCGATCCCGAGCAGGACCGCTGGCAGGACATCCTCGCCCACACCATCCTGCGCGACATGGGCGCCGAGCACATGACCTTCAAGTTCGCCGAGATCGACGTCACCGACGACAAGGCCCAGGCCGAAGGGGCGGACTCCCTCGCCGAGCACGAGGCGATCACCTACGGGGAGCTCCGTGAATCCCACGGCCTCGCCCCGCTCCCCGAGGCCGAGGAGGGCCAGGAGCCCGAGGTCGGCGAGGTGGAGCACGGCTGGAACGGGATGCTGGTGGAGGTCAGCGGCGACGCCTCGCACGGGGACATCCTCGACGGCGCGCGCAAAGCCGCCCTGCTGTTGGCTGAGGGGAACCCGACTCCCACCGGCATTGAGGAATGAGCACCGAGGCGAGCAACGGCTGCTCAGGTCTGTGCTGCGCCGCGTTCCGAATCCCCGAGACCCGCGCATCCCTCCGGGCGGCCGGCAAGCACGGCGACGAGGAACGGGCGCAGATCGCCGAGATGGTGATCCCTCTCACGCCGAAAGAGGCAAACGAGCGGAACGCCGCCTTGGGGGGCGACGCGCCATACCGATGGGCGCGCGACCGCGGTCGCGTCTTCACCTGCAAGCACTGGGATGAGGAGACGCGGTTGTGCGGGATCTACGAGGACCGGCCGGACATGTGCCGGAAGTTTCCGTACGACAAGCCCTGTTGTTTCGGGTGCTCTTGCAAGGGGACCCCGATCGACGATGCCTAGCCGCGCCAAGCAGCGCCGGGAAGGCGAAGAACGCGAAGCCGAAGAACGCGACCGCGCCGACGAAGCCCTGCTGATCGCGCTGGTCCTGATCCTGCTCTCGCCGCTGCCGTTCCTGATCCTCTCCCGCCGGGTCGTGCAGCTACTCGCCGCCGCCGGTATCCCCGCTCCCTCGACCCTGTTGGTGCTGGGGATCATCGGGGCGGCGGGCGTGAAGTTCTCCGACGGGCGCGATGACCTCGGGCCGGACCTGCTCCCCGACGAGGGACCGGCGGTCGCCACCATGCGCCGCAACGCCGTGGGCCGCCGAGCTCGCTACATCCTCGCCGCGGTGCGGAGGGTGAGCGAAGGCGGCTCCGAGAAAGCCGAGCGCTCGCTGTTCGGGGCGCACCTGCGAGCGGAGGAAGGACGCATCGAGGGAGCGCGGAGGATCGACCGCGCCGCTGCGAAGTGGGGGCCGATCCTCGGGTGGAGGGCGACCCGCGACAACCGCACCACCCCGGAGTGCTTCGCCTCCCACGGTGGGAACTTCTCGGCCCTGGTCCCTCCCAGCATCGGGTGGCCGGGGACGCTGCACGGGGGGAACTGCCGGTGCGAGGCGGTCGCGCCTTGGCCGGGGGCAACGATGCTGCCATAGGGGTCAACGCTGGTGGTCGAGAGACTGAGCAAGCCGGCCTGTCACGTCGGTCGATCTGCTTGCCATGGTGGATCACGAAGAGGGGTGCGGGTCTCGCGACCTGTGCCCCTCTTCGCTATTCGGGGTCAACGCGGCCGGTCGGCACGCTAACTCCATGCCGGTCCACCTCCTGCGCGACGCTGACATCAAGGCGATCTCCATCGTCGACAAGGGCGCCAACCGCAAGCGCTTCTTCCTCACCAAGGCCGAAGGCGACGAAGCCGAGACGCTGACGAACACGCACCGGCTGGTGAAAGCCGAGGACTGGTCGACGGTCTACTGCGTCGTCGCCGAGCCCGGCTGGGCTGAGAACCCCGGCCAGGGCGCGAGCGCTCCGGGCATCGATGACGTGTGGGCGGGCGAGGATGAGATCCGCAAGGCCGCGCACCGTTTCATGGCCAACGGCGGGCTCGTCACGAAGCTGCACGAGTCGCTCGACCCCTTCGGTCAGCTGGTCGAGAACGCCGTCGCCCTGGCCGACTTCACCGTCAACGGGGAGACCATCACCAAGGGCTCCTGGTACATCGCCATCACCCCGACCGAGGACGGCAAGGCCGCCATCGAGAAGGGCGAATTCACGGGCGTGTCGATCGAGGGGACCGCGGTGCGCGAACTCGTCGAGAAGGGCAAGGGGTCAACGCGGGCCGGCCGTACCGTCGGTTCCGTGGCCGAACAAAGCCTGCTGAAACGTGTGGTTGATGTCTTGGTGAAGCGGGGCGACCTTCCCGCGGAGGTGGTCGAGAAGTCGGATCGCACCTTCGGGGAGATCGTCGCCCAGCGGGAATTCGATGAGGCTCTGCCACTCGCCTTCGATGCCTTCCGCGATGCGGTGTGGGGCGCCTTCTTCCCCATCGACAAGGACTCGGCCGACCCCAAGACCCTGATCTCCGAGTCCTGCGACGAGTTCAAAGCCTGGGCGCTGGAGATGCTCGACACGGTTCCCGTCGAGAAGACCGAGCGCGAAGAGGCGCTTGCCAAAGCCTTCGGCGCGGCCCCGGATGGGTCAACGCCGCCGACCCCTACCTTCGGAGAGGACACGATGACTGACGCCGAGACCAAAGAGCGCTTCGAGAAGCTGGAGAAAACCCAGGCCGACCTGGCCGAGGGGATCACCAAGCTCACCGACGGTGTGGCCGACATCGCCAAGGCGGTCAAGCCTGAGCCCGAGGCTCCGACGGTCGAGGACGTCAAGAAGGAGTTGGGCGACGTCGCCACTCTCGTGAAGGCTCTCGGCGAGAAGGTCGAGAAGCTCGGCGAGGGCGACTCCTCGCAGACGGATGGCTCCAAGGACACCGATCCGGTGACCCCCGAGGAGATCACGAAATCGTTCGAGGCTGCCGGCCTCGACCCTGACCTTGCGGGGATCGTCTAACCATGAATCGCGCTGAACTGCTGGCCAAAATCCAGAAGGCCACGATTGAAACGGGTGCAGGCGGCCAGCTCAACCCGAAGCAGGACAAGGCCTTTATCCAGCGCGTCATGGAGGTCTCGGCCTTCGGCAAAGCGATCAACCTGGTGCGCCCCGGCCCCGAGCCAAAAGGCGAATTCACCAAGATGGGCAACAGCCCCCGGCTGATCCGTCGCCACAACGAGAACACGGACACGGGCTACCGCGCCGGCATCACCACGGACGACATCGAGTACGACGCGAAGACCGTCCACCTCCCGTTCGAGATCACGGAGAACTTCTTCCACACCAACCTCGAGGGCGAGGCGGTCGAGCCCAAGATCGTCGATCGCATGGCGCGCCAGTTCGCCCTCGACCTCGATGACCTGAACTGGATCGGCGACGAAGAAGACTCCGACGACTTCGTCTCGCTCGACGACGGCATCCTCAAGATCTGCGAGACCAGCTCCGACGTTCACCGCGTCGATGCCCAGGGTCTCACCTCCGGCGGAGCGATGGACAAGGAAGTCTGGTTCGCGCTCAAGTACGCGATGCCGGACATCTACGTCAACTCGGGCCGCCTGCGCTGGTTCATGTCTCCGAACCGCTGGACGAGCTGGATCGAATACCTGACCGATCGCGAGACGGCTGCCGGCGACGCCGCTCTCATGGCAAAGGATCTGTTCCCGCTGGGCATCCCGCCCTTCGTCGGCGCTGCCAGCGACGACTCGGCCCCGATGCCTGGCGTCCCGTTTATGCCGGACGACCGGATTATCCTCGCCGACCCCAAGAACTTCGACCGCGTCATCACCTGGGACACCCAGCGCTACCGGGTTACCGGTGCGACCGACTGGGAGCTCGCGATGCGGCGCAAGCGCGGCTACGTCACCTTCCTGACTGCCGACCTGATCATCGAGGAAGAGGCGGCCGTCGCCGACCTCCACGGTCTCGACCCGATCACCATCGGCGCTGGCTCCGGCTCGGGCTTCTAGGTAGGACCCGATGGCCGAGCGCTCGGGCATCCACGTCACCGGCAAGGACTCGGGCTGGCCTGTAGGCGGCCCGGATGAGCCGGACCCGAAGAAGGATGGAACCGGCACCGATGACCTGCCGAAGGTCGAGAGTGTCGAGAAAGGCGTCGTCCATGCCGCCGAAGAGTCCCAGCGGGTCTCCGATACCGGCGGCGACGCCGGCACCACCTTCACGCTCACCTTCTCCGGACAGACCACCGCAGCGCTGAACCGGGACACCGCCACCGCGGCCCAGGTGAAGACGGCGCTCGAAGCGCTCTCCAACATCGGGCCGGGGGACATCGACGTCACCGGCGCCACCGGTGGACCCTGGAGCATCCGCTTCCTCGAAGGAGGCCAGTACGAGGGCGACAACGTGGCTGCGATCACCGGCACGGGGGTCGGCGTCAATGAGGTCCAGACCGTCACCGTCGAAGGCGCACCGACGGGCGGGAACTTCAAACTGTCCTTCGGCGGCGCACAGACCGCGAGCATCAAATACAACGCGACCGGGGCAGAAGTCCAGACCGCCCTGCGCGCGCTGGCGACGATCGCCGACGACGAGATCTCAATCTCCGGCAACGGCCCGTACGTCTGCACCTTCGCGGCCGGGCTGGGCGGCAAAGACGTGGCGGCGATCACCGCCGACGGCTCCGGCCTGACCGGAGGCACCGCGCCGAAAGTCTCCGTCACCACCGGCACCCCCGGCAAGGTCGGCCCCACCATCGTCGTCGAGACCCTGGTCGAGGGCTAGTGCACCGATGACTGTCTGACCGTGGCCCCGTCGGTCGCGATCCTCGTTCCCACGCTGCGCCGGCCCCACGCCCTGGCGCCGCTGCTGGAGTCGCTCGAGGCCAACACTCCCACGGGCATCTACTCCGTGGTGTTCGTGCTTGACCGCGACGACGCCGAGACCTACAGGGAGATCAAGCGCCTCGACAAGCCCTACGTCCGGGTGATGGTGGAGGACGGGACCTACCCGCACAAGATCAACGCGGCGGTGGCGGCGACGACTGAGCCCTGGGTGCTGCTGACGGCCGACGACGTGAAGTTCCACCCCCGCTGGTGGGAGGAGGCGATGGAGCGAGATCGGGAAGTCATCGCGAACCTGTCTGAGACGAGCTTTCCCGCCCCCAGCTTTGGCGTGATCGGGACCTACGATCTGCATAATCGCCACACCCGCACCGGCCGGTACGCGACGCAGATCCTCGTTGCCCGCTGGTACATCGACAAGCTCGGCACTGTCGACGAACCGGGCAAGGTCTTCCACGAGGGTTACCACCACAACTGCATCGACGTAGAGCTCTGCGAGACGGCGCAGGCGCGCGGGCTCTTCGTCCACGCTCCCAACTCGATCATCGAGCACCTGCATCCCGACCACGGCAACCGGCCGGTCGACGACACGGATGCCAAGGGAAACCGGGCCAACCGGGACGCCGACCAGGCATTGCTCCGAGAGCGACGGAAGCTTTGGGCGACGTAAGCGTCATCGTCCCCTGGCACTGGGGCCTGGAGTGCGACCACCGCACCGCGGCGCTGAACTACGTGCTGGGGCGCTACTCGGGCTATCT
>DASQCL010000049.1:0-4164 GCA_035634715.1 Solirubrobacterales bacterium | reverse complement strand
TGGGGCGGCTATTCCGGCGTCTTCGAGGACCCCGAGGGCCACCCGTGGGAGGTCGCCCACAACCCCCACTGGACGCTCAACGACGACGGCTCGGTAACGCTGCCGGGCTGAGCGCCGGCGGCCGGGGTTCTACAGAGCGGGGATGGCGTCCCGGATCGGCGTATCGCCCGACACTTCGTCGAAGGCCTTGCGGATCGAACTCGTCTCGTCCAGGCATGCGAGCAGGGTCGCGGCCACGTCCTCGCGAGGAATCATTCCGTAGCGCTCGGGCTCCAGCTCCTCGGCCGCCGTTATCAGCCCCGTCCCCGCGTCGTCGGTGAGCCCGCCGGGCCGCACGATCGTGTAATCGAGTCCGCTCCCGGCCAGCTCGCGGTCCGCGTCGGCCTTGGCCTCGTAATACGGACGCATCTCGTCGGACCAGTTCTCCGGGTGGTTGACTCCGATCGCCGAGACGATCAGGTAGCGGGAGATCCCGGCCAGCTTGGCGGCCTCGATGAGCTTCACGGCGCCGCCGTAGTCGACGGTGCGCTTGCGGGCGGGGCTGCTTCCGGCCCCGGCGCCGGCGGCGAACACCACGGCCTCGACGCCCGCGATCGAGCGGGCGATCGCGTCGGCGTCCAGGTTCTCGATGTCGGCCCCGACCGCGGTTGCGCCGGTCGCCTCGACCTCCGCGGCGTGATCAGGGTTGCGGATCAGCCCGCGAGCGCGATCGCCGCGCGCCGACAGCATTTGGAGCAGCAGCAGGCCGATCTTCCCGTGCCCGCCGACCACTGCCACGTCCAACGCCATGCCCAATGCTTATCACGCGGGCGGTGGCCGTAACGATCGCCCGCCAGGCGTCCCGCGTAGGATGGGCCCGTGGACGATCTTGGAGCGCCCAGCTCCTACCTGGTGCTCAAAAAGGGCGCCGCCTGCTACTCGAGCGACGGGCAGCCTCTCGGGAAGGTCGAGCACGTGCTCGCGGACCCGGACTTGGACGTCTTCGACGGGATCGTCCTCGACAAGAGCGTCCTCCCAGGCGGCCACCGCTTCGTGGACGCGGACCAGGTGGGCTCCATCTACGAGCGGGGCGTCGTGCTGTCGGTCGACGCGGCCGCGGCGCAGAGCCTGCCCGAGCCGGCCCCGAACCCGGGCGAGATCGAGGTGGGGCCCGACGACGTCGTCCCGGACGAGACGCGCGACAAGCTTCATCGGGCGTGGGACCGGATCTCCGGGAAGGAGTGACCGAGGGCGCGATGGCCGGCCAGAGCATCTACCCGTCGTTTAGGTACAAGGACGCCCCCGGCGCCATCGCGTGGCTCGTCGAGGCGCTCGGCTTCGTGGTGCGCGACGTGCACGAGGCCGACGACGGCACCGTGGCCCACGCCGAGCTCAGCTTCGGCTCCGAGCTGATCATGCTCGGGTCCGAGCGCGACGACGCCTACTCAGGCAGGACGGGCGGCGGCTTCACCTACGTCGTCGTCGAGAGGGACGACGTCGATGCGCTGTACGACCGCGCGGTGTCGGCCGGCGCCGAGGTTCTCGGGGAGTTGAGCGAGAAGGACTACGGCTCGCGGGACTTCTCGGTCAAGGACCCGGAGGGAAACGTGTGGAGCTTTGGGACCTACCGCCCGGCGGTGCCCGGCTAGGGGCTCCCGGCGGCCTCGAGCGCGGCGCCGTAGAGGATGTCGTGCTCGGACACCTCGATCTCCTGCAGCCCGAAGGCCCGCATCGCCTGGATCAGGATCACGACCCCGGCCACGATGGTTGGCGCCCGTCCCGGATGGAGGCCGGGCACCTTGAGGCGCTCCTCCAGCGACTTCCCCGAGAGCATCGAGTACATGTGCTGGATCGCGTCCAGCGAGAGCACGTAGCCGTGGACCCGCTCGGGGTCGTAGGGATCGAGTTCCTGGTCGATGGCCGCCAGCGAGGTCGGCGTGCCGGCGACCGCGATGCCCGTGTGGATCTCGAAGAAGTCCGCCGCCGCCAGCTCCGCGAAGAGCTGCTTGCGGATGTCCTCCGCGAGCGCCTCGAGCTCCGGCGCCGTCGGCGGGTCGTTGCGGATGTGACGCTCGGTGTGCCGGACGGTCCCGAGCTGGAGCGATGTATGGAAGGCCATCTCGCGGCCTGAGCCGACGACGATCTCCGTCGAGCCCCCGCCGATGTCGATCACCAGCGTCCCGTCGGACGGCGCACGGCCGGCGACCGCGCCAACGTAGGTCAGTCGGGCCTCCTCCTCGCCGGTCAGGATCCTGGCGTTGAGCGCGAAGCGCTCGCGGAGCTCGGCGATGAAGGCGCCAGAGTTCTCGGCGTCCCGGACAGCGCTGGTGGCGAGCGCCAGGACCACGTCGGGCTCGAGCGGCTCATAGAGCTTGATGTACTCGCCGACGGCGCTGACGACGTCCTCGATCGCCTCGGTGGCGAGCTGCCTGGACGTGTCCACGCCGCGGCCGAGGCGGGTAACGGTCGAACGCCGCTCCAGCTCCTTCACCTCGCCGTCCTCGACGTCGGCCACCAGGAGCCGCGTCGAGTTCGTTCCCATGTCGGCCACGGCCACTCTCACGGGCGGCGCAGCCTAGTGATCCGGGGCGCCGGCGGCCCTATTGATTTCCGCCGGGCCCCCGGGTACTGTGCCCGCTTCGTGAGCGCCGCCGAAAGGACCACGTTGGTGCGCATCGCCTTGGTCGTCGCCGTCGTCGCGGCGGCCCTGGGGCTGGCGGCGTGCGGAAGCAGCTCGAGCTCGACCAGCGCAAGCGGCGCCAGCGGGGCGTCGGGGACCTCCGGGGAGCAGGGCGCGGCCTCGAACGTCAGCACGGCGTTCGCGAAGCCGACCAGCAAAGAAGACGCGATCGGGGCGACGTTCCTGAAGGAGGGCGGCATCGCCGGCCTGGCGCAGATCCTCGGGAGCACGTTCGAGATCCCCAAGCACATCACGGTGGATGCGGTCAACGGCCTGGACGGCGGCCCGCACTACGACCCGTCGAACAACACGATCACCTTCCAGTACGGCTTTGCGGCGCTCATCTTCGAGACGCTCAGGCAGAACAACCCCGACTGGAGCACCCACAAGCTCGGGTTTGCCACCGGCGCGGTGATCGCGTTCATCCTCGAGCACGAGTTCACGCACGCGCTGATCCACATCTACAACCTCCCCGTGCTGGGCAAGGAGGAGGACGCAGCCGACACGCTCGCGACGCTGCTGCTGCTCAAGTCGCCGAAGGGCGACAAGCTCGCGCTCGGCGCGGCCGAGTTCTGGGCCGACTTCTCCGGGCGCCAGAACCCGCCGGCGATCGCCGACTACGCCGACGCCCACTCCCTCGACCTGCAGCGTGCCTACAGCATCATCTGCGACATCGCGGGCTCCAACCAGGAGCGCTACAACGAGATCAACCAGGCGGGGATCCTCCCCAACGGCGACATCAAGAGCTGCCCGGCCCAGTACCAGGAGGACGTGAAGAGCTTCACCCAGGTGCTGCAGCCGCACGTCAACGGGAACCTGAACTTCCAGGCGCCCTCCAACTAGAGGCGCTCTACGACGGAGTGCCGGCCGGCGCCTGCGGCGGCTCGGCGGGTGCCTTCGGCGGCCGCGCGGGCTTCGGTGGTCGCGGCCGCGTGTAGTCGCGGAACTGGCGCTCGAAGTCCGGCCACCACGGCGGCTCGGGATCGTCCTGCGGCTTGTCGTCCCCGTCGTCGCCACCGCCGTCGGTGGGCGTGCGGAGAGCGAAGAACGCGGTCGCGCTGAACAGCACCGCGAGCCACAGCAGCGCGAGAATGAACGAGTTCGACGCGGTGGAAGGCCATCGGATCGCCGCCATGAGCGCACCCGCATCGACGAACAGGCACCCAGGGATCATCGCCATCCCGAACCGCGGTGAGCACGGCCACGAGCGTGTCCTCCGCCGCCGGGCCAGGAACACAAGCCACGCGAGCAGCGCAGGCCACATCGCAAGGTGCGCGTAGAGCGGAATCGTGATCGGAGTGCCTGGATGGGGCACCAGCGACATCGACCTCCATCATCTCGCGATTTCTGCGAGATGCAACCCCCCGGGCCGATTACACGCCGCTAACATCTGCGCCCACGCCGCGGGGTGGAGCAGTCAGGTAGCTCGCCGGGCTCATAACCCGGAGGTCGTGGGTTCAAATCCCACCCCCGCTATTCCCGAAAGGCCCGCTACGGCGGGCCTT
>DASQCL010000048.1:0-4095 GCA_035634715.1 Solirubrobacterales bacterium | reverse complement strand
CACCAACGCACCCTTCGGCCGACCGGCCACCCCGCTCGGCCTCAGCGCCGAATTCACGGTGGCGAGATAGCGCCCTAGTACGGCGGCAGGTCGTCGTACCAGTCGCCGAGCTGCTTGAAGGCTCGCCAGAAGCGCTGCTTGGCGCCCTCTTCGTCCAGCGACTCGTCGATGTCCGGGACGTAGAGGGCGTCGATGGTGGGGGTGAAGGCCTGGATCTCGCCCTCACGGCCCTCGATCGGGCGGGAGAGGGGGACGCTGAGCCCGTTGAGGACGCGCAGCGCCGGCTCGCCCATCACCACGACGATCTTCGGCTGCACGATCGCCAGCTCCTCGACCAGGCGCGCCACGCACTCGCCGGCGGCGAGGTCGGGCTCCGGGATCGGGCATTTGACGCAGAGGGTGCCGTAGACGACGAGCGGGTCGATCCCGAGGCGTTTGAAGCTTTTCATCAGCGCGTTGCCGGAGCGGCCGTAGAAGGCGACCCCCTCCTCGATCTCCGAGGCCATCGGCGCGTGCTTGAGCATGAAGACGTCGGCCTGCGGGTGGCCCGAGCCGAGCACCGGCATCAGCTTGCCCCGCGGGCAGTGCCGGCACTCCTGGACCTCGCGGCTCATCTGGTTGAGCTCACGGATCGCCCGCTCCAAGTACTTCTCACGTATCTCGTCGTCGATGCTGCGCATCCCGGGCTTCTTTGACGAGGCGGGCGCGGCTCCTTTGCGACGACCCGTCTGCATCAGGACTTGCTCGCCCGGCGCCCTTCTTTGCGCCAACGCGGCCGCCCGCCACGGACCGGTTTCGCGTCCGGCACCCGCCTTTTCGGCGCCTTCGGCCGCCCCGTCGTCTGCAGGAACTTGAGGGTCTGGACGTAGACCAGGTTCTTGTGCTTGCGGGTGATGTCGGCGTCCCGCATCGCCTCGAGGAACTCGGCCGGCCCGTCGAAGTCGTGGATCCGCTGCCGCACGCTCCCCAGCCCTTGGGCGACGTGGCTGTCGGACCCCGCCGCCGGCACGATCCGGTACTTGCGGGCGAACCGCACCGCCTCCTCGTTGAACGAGGTCACCGCCACCCGCGGGTTGAAGACCTCGAGCAGGTCGATCTCCTCGACCATGTCCAAGAGGTGCTCGTAGTCGGGCACCGAATGGAAGCGATCGAACGGGTGCGGGACATAGACCAGCCCCCCCTGCGCCCGGATCTCGCGGATCGTCTCCGCCATCGTCAGGCCCTTGGGGATCTTCTCCTCGAGGAAGAGGCCGATCACCTCGCCCTGCTCGGCGGTCTTCACCTCCTCGGCGACGATCACCTTGATGTCGTCCATCCCCTTGGCGATCTCGCGCGCTTCCAGCGCCCCGGAGACCTCGTTGTGGTCGGTGATCGCGATCGCTCCCAGCCCGCGGTCGCGGGCGGTCTGCAGCAGCACGTCGACCGGGGTCGCGCAGTCGCCGGAGTGGTCGGTGTGCATGTGCAGGTCGACCTCGATCAGCGGCCGGGAGGAGATCCGCTCGCGCACCGCCGGGTCGCCGGTCGGGTCGTGGCGCCGCGCCAGCAGCCGCCAGTAGATCGCTTCCAGTTCGTCGGCGACCCGCCCCCAGTCGGCCTCGCCCTCCCCCGCCGCGACCGCCTCGGCCCCGACCAGCTCGTAATTGTCTGGGAAGAACCGCTCCAGCAGCTCCGCCGTCTCCGGCCGGGTCACCGTCCGCGCGTCGATCCGGCCGAAGAAGATCTCGACCAGCGGCCGCGCCACCTGGGTCGTCAGCGTCCGCTCCTGCGGCGCGTGGAAGGTGGCGACGTTGAGCGAGTAGGAGTGGCGCAGCGCCGCCGAGGGCGCGCTTGGCGCGAACGGGTCGTGGACGTGGACGATGTCCAGGTCCCGCCCTTTCAGCATCCGTTTGACCGGATCCCCGGTCGTCACCCGCAGCACCTCGTGGCCGCGCCGCTCGAGCTCGTCGGAGACGGCAGTCGCGAACCGCGCCGCGGGATTCGCCCCGGCACGGCGGACCGGGAAGGCCTGGGCGATCGAGAGGGGTTCCGGGGCCACGAGAGCAGAATAAGAGCCCGCCGGAGCGGGCTCTTACAAGACTGCGCTAGTTGCGGACGCTAGGCCGATGCCGAGCTGGGCGTCTCCGCCGGGGATCCCGGCAGGGCCTGGCCGCGCTTGTTCTCGAGGATGAACTGCTCCGTGTGCTCCCGGGCCTCGTCGTCGGGGCGCTGGGTGTGCGGGCTCTTCATCAGGTAGCTGGAGGGCCCGTCGAGCTGGCCGGCGACGCCGTTGTTGAGCGCCAGCTTGATCAGCCGCACCGCGTCGATGACGACGCCGGCGGAGTTCGGCGAGTCCCAGACCTCGAGCTTCAGCTCGGCGGTCAGCGGCACGTCGCCGAAGGCGTTGCCCTCGAGCCGGATGTGGGCCCACTTGCGGTCGGTCAGCCACGGCACGTAGTCCGAGGGGCCGACGTGGACGTTCTCGTCGGGCAGGTCGTGCCCCATGATCGAAGTGACGGCGTTGGTCTTCGAGATCTTCTTCGAGTCCAGCCGCTCGCGCTCGAGCATGTTGAAGAAGTCCATGTTGCCGCCGACGTTCAGCTGGCTGGTCCGCTCCAGCCGCACGCCGCGGTCATGGAAGAGACGGGCAAGCGCCCGGTGGACGATCGTCGCCCCGACCTGGCTCTTGATGTCGTCGCCGATGATCGGCAGCCCGGCCTCTTCGAAGCGCTTGTCCCAGTAGTCCTCGCGGGCGATGAAGACCGGCAGGCAGTTGACGAAGCCGACACCGGCGGCCAGCGCCTGCTCGACGTACCACTTGGTCGCCTCCTCGGAGCCGACCGGCAGGTAACAGACCAGCACGTCCGCCTTGGTCTCTTTGAGGATCCCGACCACGTCCGCGGTTTCGCCCGGGGCTTTGGTGATCTTCTGTTTCAGGTACTTGCCGAGGCCGTCGTGGGTCATGCCGCGGTGCACCTCGACCCCAAGGTTCGGCACGTCGGCGAACTTGATCGTGTCGTTCTGACCCGACCAGATCGCCTCGGAGAGGTCTTTGCCGACCTTCTCGGCGTCGATGTCGAAGGCGGCGACGAACTCGACGTCGCGCACGTGGTAGCCACCGAGCTCGACGTGCATCAGGCCCGGCACTTCGTCGGCCGGGTCGGCGTCCTTGTAGTACTGGATGCCCTGGATGAAGCTGTTGGCGCAGTTGCCGACGCCGACTATCGCGACGCGGACCTTCTCGTCCGTGCGGCCGACACCGTTGGCGTGGCCGTTTCCGTTCTCACTCATGAAATTCGAAGTCCTCCTGGATTGCGCTGAGTGGCTGAACACACCCGGCGGCTTCGCTGGTTACACGTCCCCCGCTCCGCCACCGTCGTCCTTGACGCCGGAGACCTCGCCGGAAAGCTCGTTTCGCACATGCCATACACGCTGGAAAGTCGTGAATATCGTCAAGGCGGCGATCACGTAGACCGCCGGGGCCAGCAGTTCGAAATCTCCGATGCCGGCGCCCTTGGCGAAGATCAAGCCGATCGAAAGTATCACCACGCGGACCGGTCGAGTGGCCAAACCGACCTTGCATTCGACCCCCAGCGCCTCGGCGCGGGCGCGCGTGTAGGAGACCATCAGCGAGAAGAGCACGGCAACCACGCACATCGCGGCGGCGAAGTCTTCGCCTTCAACGGCGAAGTAGCCGGCGACGGCGGCGAGCACGATCCCCTCCTCGATCCGGTCCAGGGTCGAGTCGAGAAAAGCCCCGAAGAGGGTCCCCTTGCCCGACATCCGCGAGTAGCGACCGTCGAGGGTGTCCATCACCGAGCCGATGACGAAGGCGACACCGGCGAGGAAGAAGAGGCGCTGGGTGACGAGGACGGCGGCGATCAGGTTGCCGACCAGGCCGGCCATCGAGATCGCGTTCGGGCTGAGGCGGGACTCGATCAGCCGATCGCGCGCGTAGGCGCGTAGCTCCTGCCCGTTGCGGGCACCGGCACGATTGCTGCGCCGGGGTGGCGCGGAGGGTCCCATCGCAGGTGAGGCTATTACGCCTCGGCCTCTTGCGGGGCGGGAGCCCGGGCCGAAGCGCGGAAGGACCAGGCTTCGGGCCGAGCCCGGGCAAGC
>DASQCL010000047.1:0-4861 GCA_035634715.1 Solirubrobacterales bacterium | reverse complement strand
ATGTCGGGGAGGTACACCGTCACGCTGCCTGGCCCCTCTCCCCGACCCGTCGACTCGACCCGAAGCTCGCCGTCCTCCCACCTGCCGACCCGATCGACCCAGGGAAGGTCGCCCGCCCCGCGGTCCTGGCTGAGGAGGTGGACCTCGTGCCCCAGGTGCGCGAGCGAGGATGCGACGCTGGCGTTGTAGATGTTGCTACCGGTCCCGCGGAGGAGGTAGCCGTGGAAGATCAAGACCTTCACGCGGCGGAGGCTAAACGGACGCCCCGCGGATGCCGCCCGGATCTTGGCTATCGTGTCGCGCGGATGGTGGTCCTGAATCCGCGACAGACCTACCGGCTGCGCGCTCCGGCCTCGGGTCGCGAGGCGATCACGCCCCTCGAGCCCGATGCTGTGTACGTGGATCGCGAGACCGGCGAGGACCTCCTCCCCGTCACGCGGACCCTCCCGCTGGCGCCATCGGACTCCGCGCTCCTGCGTACGCCGGACAACCTCCGGATCTGCCGTCGCTGCGACCAGCTGATCGGCCTGGACATCAGCGACTGCCCCTACTGCGGCCTTCGCCAGCCCGCCATAGACGGGACCCCGTGAGCCGCAGCGCAGCGCGCACCGAGCGGAGGGCACACGCCCCCCGCAGGCGGAGGTTCGCCATCGCCCTCGTAGCCACCGCTGTGGCCGCGAGCGCGGCCACGGGCTGCGGGAGCGGCTCCGACCCAACCACGACCACGCAGGCCCCCCGGGCCGACACGACCCCCACGACGACACGCACGATGCCGAAGCCCCAGCCCACCACCACCCGATCGTCGACCACGTCGACGTCCACGACGCAACCCACCACGACGACTACGACCACCAGCTCGACCACGACGACGTCCACGACGGGCGGCTCCAACGGCAGCAGCGGTGGGACGTCGCCGGGCGGCTCGAGCGGGAGCGGGAGCGGCGGGACGGGCAGCGGCTCCGGCGTGAACAGCGGCGGCAAGCCGTCGGGCGGTTTCTGCCCCGGCAACTCCTGCGACTAGCTTTCGCCGGCTACTTCTTCTTGCTGGGCACGAAGTAGGCCCAGTACAGGAGCCGCCCGCCGGTGTAGTTGCAGTCGTAGGAGCGGGTCGTCCCGACCTTCTGGTGGGCATGGCTGTTGCGCGCGAACTTCTGCTTTGCGGCGTCCGAGCTGCCCTTCGGGGCGCAGTTGTCCTTCTTGCGGCTCGCCCGCCACTTGTTCTGGCTCGTGCTCACCGCGGAAGCGAAGTTCGGCGCCCAGGTCGGATAGCTGAGGGCCACGACCTGGTCGGGGTGGACGTGGAGCGGCTTGTCGAGGGTGATGACCTGCTTCTCCCCCATCTCGTGCTGAAGGTCCACCACCGGGGTCTGCTTCAGCAGCTTGAACTTGTGCTTCTCCTTCCGCTTGAGGATGGAGAGCCGCGCCGTGGGGTGAGTTCCCCAGTCCTTGTTCTCGAAGAGGCTGCCGAAGTAGCTCCGCTGCGGCGCCTTCTTCGAGTTCGCGGGCTTGGACAGGTCGATCGCCCATGCGACGATCTTGCCGTCCTTGAAGACGTTGAAGGGGTGCTTCTGGCCCGAGGCGACCGTCATGTAGCCGGTGGTCCTCCCCACCACCTGACACAGGCTCTGGTTCTTCAGGTTCGGACACGACGGGGGCGGCGTGCTCTTGGTCTTGCCGATGACCGTCGCCTTCTTCGCGCCCGCCGTCGACATGCCGATCGCCGCCGTGAGGGCGGCGCACAGCCCGGCGAACGCAAGCAACGCGACGATGCGACGCGCCGCACTTCGGTTCGTTGTCCTCTTACGGGTCATCAGCACAAGAAACCCGCCGGCGCCGACCCAGTTGCGCCCCACGCAACTCCCCGCGCCGGGGATTGAGGCGCATAGCTTAGGGTCCGCTGCCGACGAGGGGTGGTCGCGGCGGCCCATTTCGCGCTTTCCCCGATGGAATAGGGTCCCCTCCGATGACCCCGGACAGCTCGCGGGACTACATCGAGTCCGGGCTTGCGGTCCTGGGCCTCGACGCCGGGGACGACGAAATCGCCGTCATCCAGGCGGTTCACGCCATCTACGGGCCCCCGCTGGACGCCCTGCTGGCGGAGGGCTTCGACGGCATCCTCCACGAGCCCGGCTCCGACATGTCGGAGCCGCCGCGGACCGAGTCGGAGCGCTAACCGGTGGAATTCCTGGATCTCCCACTCCGCGAGCAGGCAGCGGCGATCGCGGCGGGCGACGCCGACCCCTCCGAGGTGCTCGACGCGGCATTGCGGCGCATCGAGGAGCGCAACCCGGCGGTGAACGCGATCGTCGAGACGTTCGCGGACGAGTCGCGCCGCATGCTCGCCGAGGCGCCTCGTGGACCGCTCTACGGCGTGCCCGTGACGATCAAGGACGAGTGGCCGCTCCCCTGGCGGGCCGAGCGCCTCGGCGCGGCCCAGCACATCGGCCCTCCTCCCCAGCCCGGTGAGAGCGGCCCGTACCGGGCGCTTCGCGACGCGGGCGCCGTGATCGTCGGCGTCGCCAACATGCACGAGTACGGCTCCGGGAGCACAGGCCACATCTCGGCCTACGGCGCCGCCCGGAACCCGTGGGACACGGAGCGCTCCCCGGGCGGCTCGTCCAGCGGGCCTGCCGCGGCGGTCGCCGCCCGTCTCGTCGCCGGGGCCGTGGGCGCCGACGGCGTGGGCTCGATCCGCTATCCGGCCGCCTACTGCGGGCTCACCGGCCTGAAGCCCACCTTCGGCCGCTCGACCATGCTCGGCCACCACGTGCCGCAGACGACCACGATCGTCTCCGGGCCGCTGTGCCGCGACGCCGCCGACTGCCGACTCCTGGGCGGCGTCCTGTTCGGCGAGGTCCTGGGCGACAGCCAGGTGGACGGCATGCGCATCGGGGTCGTCCCCGGCGAGCTTTGGGACGATTGTCAGCCGGCGGTCGTCGAGGCGTGCCGCGAGTCACTCGATGCCCTGCGCGGGGCCACCGGGGCCTCGGTCTCCGACGTCGAGATCGAGGGCCGCGAGCACATCCTGATCGCCTCGATCCTCGTGGGGCAGACGGAGGACCTGGCGCACGTGACCCCGGAGCGGATCGAGGCGCTGGGCGAGGACGTGAGCCTCGTGGCGAGGGCGCTGCTGCGTTACCGGATGCTGATCCCGGCTGTGGCGATCGCCAAGGCCGGTGAGGTCCGCACGCTCGTGCGCCGCTCGCTGGCGGAGCTCTTCGAGCGCGTCGACGTGCTCGCCTGGCCGACCGTCGCCGCCCCCGCCCCCCGCCTCGACGACACATCGGTCGAGCTACCGTCGGGCACCTATCCGGCGGACTACGTCAACCCCCGGCAGGGCGGGATCGCGAACCTCGCCGGAGTGCCGGCGATCAGCGTGCCGGTGGGCCGGAGCCCCGAGGGGCTGCCGATGGGCCTGCAGCTGATCGCCGCGTGGGGGCGGGACGAGCTGCTGCTGGATGCCGCCGAGGCGCTCGAGCGCGTCAACGAGCGGCGGTGGGTCGACGCGGCGCCCGCGCTCGCCTCCGTCTAGGGACGCCGGTTCCCTCGCTCTATCCTGCCCGCGTGCCCGCGATCGAGGCAAGAGGGCTGGAGCGCATGTTCGAGGGCGGCATTCACGCCGTCGCCGGCGTCGACCTGGAGGTCGCAGACCGCGAGATCTACGCCTTCCTCGGGCCGAACGGCGCGGGCAAGACGACGACGGTGCGGATGCTCACCACCCTGCTGCGCCCGACCGGCGGGAGCGCCCAGGTCGCCGGCTTCGACGTCGTCAAGGACCCGGCGGGCGTTCGGCGGGCGATCGGCGTCGCGCTTCAGGAGGCCGCGCTCGATCCGCTGATGACCGGCCGCGAGCTCATCCGCCTCCAGGCGACGCTTCACGGATTGAGCCGACAGGAGGGCAATCTGAAGGCAGAGGCGCTACTGGAGCGCGTCGACCTCGTCGACGCTGCGGACCGGCAGGTGGGGACGTATTCGGGCGGCATGAGGCGGCGGCTCGACCTGGCGTCGGCACTCGTCCACGAGCCGCGCGTGCTGTTCCTTGACGAGCCGACGACGGGGCTGGACCCGGTGAGCCGGCGGACGATCTGGGAGGAGGTCGAGGACCTCAACCGTGATGGGACGACCGTGTTCCTGACGACGCAGTACCTGGAGGAGGCGGACCAGCTCGCCAACCGTGTCGGGATCATCGACGAGGGGCGGATCGTGGCCGAGGACACGCCCGGGCGGCTCAAGGAGCAGATCGGCCACCCACACCTCGAGATCAAATTGATCGACGGCAGTCCCGAGGAGGCCGAGGAGGTCGTGGGCCGCTTCGGCAAGCCACTGCCGCGAAAGGACGGGGCCGTGCTCGTCGAGCTCGAAGGCGGGGCCGTCAAGGTGGCGCCGGTCGTCCGGGCGCTGGACGAGGCCGGCCTCGGCGTCGAGGCGCTCGACCTGGTTGAGCCGACGCTCGACGACGTGTTCCTCGAGAAGACCGGGCATCACCTCGAGCCCGAGGAGCCCGAGACCGGCGAGGACGAGTGACGCGCACGGACCTTCGGGTGATCGGGGCGCTCGGCGCCCGCTCCGTGAAGCAGACGTTCAGGCGCCCGCAGCTGCTCGCGCCGATCGTGGTCTTCCCGTCGATCCTGCTGGCGATCCAGACCGCCGGGGCCGGCCAGGCGGTCAACCTGCCAGGGTTTCCGCCGGTCAACAGCTTCCTCGACTTCATGCTCGCCGGGGCGATGATCCAGTCGACCCTGCTCGCGGGAAACAGCGGCGGGATCGCGCTGGCCGTGGACATCGAGATGGGCTTCACCGACCGGCTGCTCGCGGCGCCGATCTCGCGCTTCGGGATGGTCCTCGGCAGGCTGGCGGGCAC
>DASQCL010000046.1:0-4157 GCA_035634715.1 Solirubrobacterales bacterium | reverse complement strand
CCGCATCCGAACGATCCGGGAGCCTCGCCGCGGATCGAGCCGGTCGCCGGGATTCAGCCATGAGCGATCAGCTTCCCGATCCGCGCCTCACCCGCGTCTATCGTCTGGACGTCACCCTCGGACAGCCGCTCGATCTCGGCGAGACCTCCCAGGGCCGCCGCCGGATCGTGCCCTGGAGGGGCGGCGCGTTCACCGGGCCGGAGCTCAACGGTGAGGTGATCCCGGGCGCCAGCGCCGACTGGCAGGTCGTCCTGCCCGACGGGACCGCACTCGCTGACATCCGCTACACACTGCAGACGGACGGAGGCGAGCTGCTTTACGGCCGATCGCGAGGCGTCCGCCACGGCAGCGCCGAGATCCTCGCACGCCTCGCACGCGGCGAGGACGTCGACCCAAGCGAGTACACGTTTCGTACAGCGACCGAGATGGAGACCGCCGCACCGGAGCTCGACTGGCTGAACAAGGGCGTCTTCATCAGCGTCGGCGCCCGCCAGCCCGGAGGCGTGACATACGAGACGTACCTGGTGGGATGACGACGTGTGCCGCAGGGGCGGCCAGGGCAGGGGACCAGGCGGCCGACCAGGGGCCGACCCGCGGCTCGAACGCTAGCGACCGCGCCACTCGGGCTTCCGCTTCTCGGCGAACGCCCTGATGCCCTCGCGGAAGTCCTCGGATTCGAAGCACGAGCGGCGCAGCTCGATCAGCTCGCGCTCCTGCTCCTCGGTGAGGCGCGGATAGGAGTTGAGCGTCTCGATCGCTAGCTTGTTACCGCGGGCGCTGAGGGGGGCGCCCGCTGCGATCTCCGACGCCAGCGCCACCGCCTCGTCTCCGAGCTTGTCGTCGGGGACGGTGTCGTTCACCAGGCCGATCGCCATCGCTCGCGGGCCGCTGATGTTGCGGCCGGTGAGGAAGAGCTCCTTCGTGCGGCCGTATCCGACGACGTCGATGAACTTCTGCAGCCCGGTGTGGCTGTAGATCAGCCCGAGCTTCACCGGGGGCATGCCGAGCTTGGCGCTCACCGCGCACAGGCGGAGGTCGCAGCGAACCGCCAGCTCGAGCCCGCCGCCCAGGCAATGGCCGTTGATCGCGGCGAGCACGGGGTACCGATGCGCGCTGATCGCCTCCATCGCGTCGTGGAACGGATGGGCCACGAGGGCCTCCGCGTCGGTCGAGAACGTGTCGTCGGGAATCCCGGCGATGTCGTAGCCGGCGGAGAAGAGATCGCCGTCGCCGGTGATGACCACGCAGCGGATCTCGATGCCGCGATCGAGTTTTGGCATCGTCTCGGCGAGCGCGTTCAGGATGTCGTGGTCGAGCGCGTTGCGGCGCTCGGGGTTGGAGATCGTCAGGCGGGCGACTGCGGGAGCCGGGTGGTCGAGGACGAGCTTGCCACCGGCGAGCTCCGTGCGCTCGCCGTCCGCATCGGGCGGCATCGCGCTACTCGAGGACGACGAGGACGTCGCCCTCCTGGACCGACTGGCCTTCCTCGCAGCGGATCTCCTTGACCGTGCCCGGGTCCTCGGCCTCGACCGGCATCTCCATCTTCATGGATTCGAGGATGACGACGGTGTCGCCCTCGTCGACCTCATCGCCCGGCTTGACCTCGATCTTCCAGACGGTTCCGGTGATGTGTGCGGGGATATCCGGCATGGCGCGGCAGAATAGCCGCCTTGCCGGAGGAGGGAACAAGCGAGGTCGTCGTCATCGTCGCCGCACGCGACGAGGCGGATCGGATCGCGGCGACCATCGACGCCCTGAAAGAGGCGTTCCCGGGCGCCCGGGTCATCGTCGCCGACGACGCGTCCAGCGACGGCACCTCCGATCTCGCCCTGGCCCGCGGCGCCGAGGTCGTGAGCCGTCGCCGCCCGCACGGCAAGGGCGGCAGCATGACGGCGGCCGCGGCGACCATCGCCCCGCTCGCCGAGCTGCGCGAGCCGCCCACCTTCCTGCTCTGCGACGGGGACCTCGGCGCGTCGGCTCGAGAGCTGCGCCGTCTGGTCGAGGCGGTGGAGACCGGCGAGTGTGATCTGGCTGTCGGGGCGTTCTCGAGGCGCGCCGGCGGTGGCTTCGGCGTCGCCCTGGGGTTCGCGCGCTGGGCGATCGAGCGCAGGTCCGGCTATCGCGCCGGGGCGCCGATCTCGGGACAGCGCGCGATGCGCGGCGAGGTCCTCCGGGCCGTGGTGCCCTTCGCTCCCGGCTACGGCATGGAGACGGCGATGACGATCGACGCCGTGCGGGCCGGGTTCACGGTCCGCGAGTTCGACCTCGACCTGCAGCACCGGGCCACCGGGCGCAGCGCCCGCGGCTTCGCCCACCGCGCGCGCCAGCTCGCTGACATCGCGCGCGCCTGGTGGGCTCGCAGGTAGGTTGCCTGCGTGATCCTCGCGATCGACCAGGGGACGACCGGCACGACGTGCCTTGTCTTCGACCGCGAGGGACAGATCGCGGGCCGTGCCTACTCGGAGTTCGAACAGCATTTCCCCAGGCCCGGCTGGGTCGAGCACGACGCGACCGAGATCTGGGAGGTGACCCGCCGGGTCGCTGCGGAGGCGATCGCCAGCGCCGGCATCGACGGCGCGAGCCTCGATGGGATCGGCATCACCAACCAGCGAGAGACCGTGGTCGCGTGGGACCCAGCGTCCGGGGAGCCGGTTCACAACGCCCTCGTCTGGCAGGACCGCCGGACGGCGGCGCGCTGCGACGAACTTCGCGAGGCCGGTCACGAGGGCCTCGTGCGGGAGCGGACCGGGCTCGTCATCGACCCCTACTTCTCTGGCACGAAGATCGAGTGGCTCCTGCAGAACGTCGAGGCGGCGCGGGGTGCCGTCTTCGGCACGATCGACTCCTGGCTCACCTTCAAGCTCACCGGCCGCCACGTCACCGACTACTCGAACGCGTCGCGGACCATGCTCTTCGACATCCGCAGGCTTGCCTGGGACGAGGAGCTCTGTTCCCTCCTCGGTGTCGATCCGGCCTCGCTGCCGGAGCCGGCGCCGTCCGCCGTGGACTACGGCACCACCAAGGAGTTCGGGGGCGCGGTGCCCGTGGCCGGGATCGCCGGCGATCAGCAGGCCGCCCTGTTCGGACAGCGCTGCGTTCGGCCGGGGCTGGCGAAGAACACCTACGGGACCGGCAGCTTCGTCCTGCTGAACACGGGCATCGAGGCGCCGGAGCCGGGGGAGGGGCTGCTCACCACGGTCGCCTGGGGAATCCAGGGCCAGACCGACTATGCCCTGGAGGCAGCCGTCTTCGTCACCGGCGCGGCCGTCCAGTGGCTGCGCGACGGGCTCGGGATCATCGACGTGGCGGCCGAGACCGAGGAGCTGGCGGGCTCGCTCGAGGGGAACGACGGCGTCTATTTCGTACCCGCCCTGACCGGCCTGGGCTCGCCTCACTGGGACGCCTACGCCCGCGGGACGATCCTCGGGCTGACGCGCGGGGCCTCACGGGCGCACCTCGCGCGCGCGGCGCTCGAGGCGATCGCGTACCAGACCGCCGACGCCGTTCGCGCTCAGGAGGCGGCGTCGGGCAAGGCGCTCGAGCTCCTGAAGGCGGACGGAGGCGCTGTGGTCAACGGCTGGCTTATGCAGTTCCAGGCAGACGTGCTGGACGCGCCGGTGGTGGTGCCGGAGATCACCGAGACCACGGCGCTCGGCGCCGCTTACCTCGCGGGGATCGCGACGGGAACCTGGGACGCCGGGGAGTTGGACTCGATGTGGCACGAGGCGGCACGGTACGAGCCTCGAATGAGCGCGGACCAACGTGAGAGCCTGCTCGCCGATTGGGCCCGGGCGGTCGAGCGAGCCAAGGGCTGGGCGCGCCCGGAGTAGGGCTTGAAAATGGGCGCCGTGACGGCAGTAACCCCCGTGTTCCGGCGGGGTAGGAGCGACTAGCCGACACCCGGCGCTCTCGCGATGCCCGATCTGAAGCCACAGGTCTACAAGGACCCCCGCCCGGCGGAGTACTTCGACCCTTTCCACGAGCGCGCGCGGACCCGCGAGCCGGATTTCGTCTACGACGTGGCGCGGACCGTCCTGACGCCTCCCTGCCTCCTCGCGTACCGGCTCCGGGCGATCGGTGAGAAGAACGTGCCGACCACGGGCCCGGTGATCCTGGCCCCCAACCATTTCAGCCAGTGGGACCACTTCTTCGCCGGG
>DASQCL010000045.1:0-9687 GCA_035634715.1 Solirubrobacterales bacterium | reverse complement strand
AGGTCTTCCTCGCCCAGGACCATGTCACGTCAGTACCTGTAGTGCTCGGGCTTGTACGGCCCTGCCGGAGCCACCCCGATGTAACTGGCCTGCTCCTCGGTTAGCACGGTGAGTCGGACTCCCAGCGCGTCGAGGTGCAGCCTCGCCACCAGCTCGTCCAGGTGCTTGGGCAAAACGTACACCTGCCGCTCGTAGGACTTCGTGCGGCTGAACAGCTCGATCTGCGCGAGTACCTGGTTCGTAAATGAGTTCGACATCACGAAGCTGGGATGCCCCGTCGCATTGCCCAGGTTCACCAGCCGGCCCTCGGAGAGAACGATTACCGAGTGCCCATCGGGAAATGCGTACTCATCCACCTGTGCCTTGATGTTGCACCGCTGTACCCCGTCGGCCGTTTCAAGGCCGGCCATGTCGATCTCGTTATCGAAGTGACCGATGTTCGCAACGATGGCGTTGTGCTTCATTTCGCTCATGTGCCGGGCGGTGATGATGTCCCGGTTGCCCGTGGCGGTCACCACGATGTCCACGGAACCGATGATTTCGTCCAGAACGCAGACCTCGAAACCGTCCATGGCGGCTTGCAGTGCGCAGATCGGGTCGACCTCGGTGACCACGACCCGGGCGCCCTGGCCGCGCAGCGAAGCTGCGCACCCCTTGCCGACGTTGCCGTATCCGCAGATGACGGCGACCTTGCCGCCGATCATCACGTCGGTTGCCCGATTCAGGCCGTCGATCAGCGAGTGGCGGCACCCATAGACGTTGTCGAACTTGGACTTGGTGACCGCGTCGTTGACGTTCATCGCCGGGAACAGCAGCTCGGCCGACTCGGCCAGCTGGTACAGGCGCAGGACCCCCGTGGTCGTCTCCTCGGTGACCCCCGCGATGCCCGCTGCGATCGAGTGCCAGCGCCGCGGATCATCTTCGAGGGACTTGCGCAGGAGGCGGTGGATCACCTCAAGCTCCTCGGGGCTGCCCTCGGGTGGATCGTCAACCGAACCCTGCTCCTCACACGCGTAGCCCTTGTGGATGAGAAGGGTGGCGTCGCCACCGTCGTCCAGGATCATGTTCGGCCCGCCACCGTCCGGCCACAGCAGCGCCCTCTGCGTGCACTGCCAGTACTCCTCGAGGGTCTCTCCTTTCCAGGCGAACACCGGGACGCCGGCGGCCGCGATCGCGGCCGCCGCGTGGTCCTGGGTGGAGAAGATGTTGCAGCTCGCCCATCTCACCTCCGCACCGAGGACGATCAGCGTCTCGATCAGCACCGCGGTTTGGACCGTCATGTGCAGGGAGCCGGTGATTCGCGCCCCCTGCAGCGGCTGTTCCTGACCGTGCCGCTCGCGGAGCTTCATGAGGCCGGGCATCTCTACCTCGGCCAGCGAGATCTCCCGCCTTCCCCACTCGGCAAGCCCTATGTCGGCGACTTGGAACTCGCTCGCCGTCCCGCGCTCGCGGAGTTTGTCGACGACCTCAGGCATTTTCAGGCTCCTACGGCCGCAGGCGAGGGACTGGGCGACTCAGAGACGGCAGCGACGGGGTCGGGTTCGACGACGACGCTCATGCCCGGCCGCAGGTTGTAAGTGCCGGCGAGGTCCATCCGGTTGCGGGCGAGGGCGAGGAAGCCGCGGCTGCTCAGATAGGCGACCGGCGCCCCCAGTTCCCTGTCCCCGAAGGTCCTGGTGAGAGTGAGATCGAAGGTCAGGACGTCGTCGACGGTGATCCGCAAGGGCGTGTCGTAGCCGAGCCCCATGCTCTCGAGAGTGTCGTAGTGGATATTGGTCCAGATGTTGCCGAACGGATGGTCAATGTTCGTGAAGACACCACGGAGGGACTGCTCGCCATTCTTTTCCGGTTCGTCGGGTTCGAGCCTAACGATGTCCTCGTCGGAAAGTCTTCCTCCGACCTCGGAGATCGGAAAGCCGGCGGCGATGTGGGCCGAGGGAATTGCGACCATCTCGCGGCTGAAGAAGGTGGGCTCCGGTTCAGCGGGAATCACCTCCGCCGAGGTCACCTCGTATGCCTCCGTGTATCCCCACTGATCGATAACGCTCGTCAAAAGGCCGTTGTTCGGAGCCACAAACACCTGTCCCTTCGGCACCCTTAGAGCAACGGAACGCATCTCCGTGCCGGTGTCCGGATAGGAGGTCGTTGCGAAGGTCGTCCAGTCAGGGAAAAACCGCGGCAGATCCACGATCAGTCGGGCGCCCTGCTCGATGTCGAAGGGCTTCATCGTGTGGCAGATGTCCACGATCTGCGCCTCCGGGCATATCGTCAGCATCTGCCCCTTGCACATCCCGACCGAGTCGTCAGCAATTCCCAGGTCGCTCATGAAAGCAATGATGGGTCTCTGCTCGAACTTCTCTGCACGAACCTGATATGCGCGTTGGTCTTCTCGACTAGGCATTGCGCATCCTTTCTAAACTTGTGTGTTCTCTATCTAAGAAGCCTCAGGGTCATTTCAACTTTCCTCTCTGAGAATCAGCAGGGAGCATCCCTAAGCGTTCCGGGTTAACACACGACACAGACGTGCTGAGGTAGCCCAACACTCCTGTCGCACGAACCTTCCGGCTACCGCGTGACTTGTAGTCCGCCCAAGGACCTAGCCGCTTCCTGTGTACTTCTGTGAGACCAACTCTCGCCTTCTCGATGAGGTTGGTCTTCAATCAGAGTAGGGGCAAAAGTGTCATTGTCAAGTGCGTTTTTTCCTGACATTAAAGAGAACCTGCAAATGACAGCAAACCGCTTGAGCTCAAGCGCAATGCCGCTCTGCAAGCGGGATACAGATCACTCAAAAGGTCTTGACAAACCCTCTCGTCGTCCCTTACTTTGGTTGGTAGTACACAAGGTGACCATGCGCCCGTAGTTCAAAAAGGTCAATGGGTGGAGGTCGATAGCGACTTGTGAAAGCTCGTGGAAGGTGTAGGGCCTGCGCTGTAAAAGCTGAGATGTTCACAGCGCGATCCGACTGCGGGAACAACTAACTGCCTGTCGGCGCCTCCCTAAGAGCTGCGGCCCAAGGAGCCGCAGATGTGGGTTCGAATCCCGCCGGGCGCACTTGACTAAGGTAAGTGAACCCGATGCCCCTGGAGGGGTAAGGGACCGGTCGGACGAGCGGACCCAGGCTTATGGGCTAGCGGGGATCGAGGGCCGGTGGCAGGCCGTGTGGAGAGACCGCTCCTGCCACGTCACGCCGGGGGAGGACCACCCTGGCGATCCAGCGTACGTGTTCTCACCCGCGCCGTTCACGTCCGGGGACATCCACATGGGCCATGTCCGCAGTTACACCATCGCCGACGTGTACGCTCGCTTCCGGCGCTTGCGCGGGGACGCAGTCCTGTTTTGCCTCGGCTTTGATTCGTTTGGGCTTCCGGCGGAGCAGGCGGCGGCGAAACGGTCGGTGCCGCCGGCCGCCTGGATCGACCGCTGCAGGCGGCGGATGATGACCCAGCTCGACCGGCTCGGTCTCTCGCTCGACTGGGGCAGGAGCTTCGTCACCTCCGAAGACGAGCAGTACCGCTGGTCGCAGTGGCTGTTTCTGAAGTTTCTCCAGGCGGGCCTTGTTTACCGGGCCTCGGAAGGCGTCGACTGGTGTCCGCGGTGCGAGACGGTGCTTGCCCGTATCCAGGTGCAGGATGGGAGCTGCTGGCGCTGCGGCGCCAGGGTCGAGGTAGTCCAGCTTCCACAGTGGTTCCTTCGCGTTACCGCTTACCTCGCAGAGAACGAGCAAAGGCTCGAGGGGCTGAGAGGCTGGGACGCGATGTCCGTGGCGGCTCAGCGCACGGTCATAGGCCGCGTCGACGGAGTCGAGCTGCCGGTGCTTTCCCCCGATGGGTCCGAGACGAGGCTGTTTGCCTCCGGGTCCGGGCAACTGGACCTTGCGCGGTTCGCGATGCTCTCGCCGCGACACCCGGAGGTCGAGCGCTGGGCCGGCGACCCGGAGGTACGGGCGGGGCTGGAGGTAATTCGCAAAGGGGGGCTGAACCGCGAGAACAGGAGCGCGGGGGAGACCCCCGTCGTCGACACCGGGTACGCCATCCAGATCCCCGGAGCCCGGGGCCCGCTGCCGGTGGTGATCACCCCCGGAGTGGACGCTCGCTTCGGCCCGGCCTTCGTACTCGGGATGCCCGACGCCCACCGGGCCGACGCCAAGATCGCCGAGCGGATTTCGCCCGCTACCCGCCGCACGCTCGTGCCCTCCGCGCGCGGGAGTGCTCCCGGGCCGGCGTTTCGCCACCGGGTCCGCGACTTCGTGATTTCGCGTCAGCGCGTGTGGGGGGCGCCGATTCCGGTCGTCCACTGCGGGAGCTGCGGTCAGGTACCGGTCCCGGAGTCGGAGCTGCCGGTGAGGCTCCCTCCTGACCTCGCGCTCGAAGCGAGCGGCAACTCACTCGCGGAGCGGCCGGACTTCGTCGCTACCGAGTGTCCTCGCTGCGGGCGGCCGGCCAGGCGGGAGACCGACACCCTGGACTGTCATCTCGACGGCATCTGGGCCCAGTTCCCGGGATGCGTTCCAAGAGAGAGCCGTCGGCACGACATGTTCACCCACCCGGGTCTGCGCCGCTGGCTGCCCGCCGCGATGGTGGTCTGGGGCGCCGACGGCGGTCCCTACATGTTCGACGAGCGGATGATCACGAAGGCCCTGCGGGACCTCGGCCCTCTCTCCGCGCTCGAAAGCGGGGAGCCGTTCCAGCGCGCGGTGATGCACGAGATGGTCCACCTCGACGGCCAGAAGATGAGCAAGCACCTGGGGAACGTCGTCGACCCGATGTCGATGGTCGAAGACCTTGGCGCCGACACGATCAGGTTCGCGATCCTCCACGCGGCGGCACCGCGAAAAGTGGTCAGGTGGAGCGAGGACCGTTTGCTTTTCGCCGCCCGCTTCCTGCGGGGGGTCTGGGAGTACGCCGAGCCGAGGATGAGCTGGGTGGCGGATGCTCGGATCGACGGCGACGATCCGATCCGCCGTCGGCTCGCGAACCGGTGCGAAACCGCGATCGGGCGGCTGACCTCCAGCCTCGAGCGCCTCGAGGTCCAGCGGGCGACCCGGGACCTGATCCACCTACTCTCACGCATTCGCGAGTTCGAGAGGACGGCGGAACTGACCCGCGGGACCTTGAACCAGCTCGATCGCGAGGCAGTGGGAGCTGCCCTGCTCGCGTTCGTGCAGATGCTCAGCCCGGTATCGCCGCACCTGGCGGAGGAGCTTTGGGAGCGCTCCGGGCGGGCGGGCCTGGCCTGTGAAGCGAGATGGCCCGAGCGGGGACGGCTGTAGATGACTTGGCTCCTCGACACGACTCTCCGCGACGGCTCTCACGCCGTTCATCACTCGTTTACGGCCGCGCAGGTGGGCCGGGTGGTGCGGGCGCTCGACGCAGCCGGCGTCCCGGTGATCGAGGTCTCCCATGGCGACGGGCTCGGCGGTTCCTCTCTGCAGTGCGGATTCTCCGCCGAGCCGGAAGAGAGCCTGATTGCCGGCGCGGTTACCGCGGCTGGGCAGGCCCGGATTGCGGTCATGTCCCTCCCCGGCATGGGGGCCGCCGAGCGGATCCGCCGGGCGGTGGAGGCGGGCGCAGCGATCGTTCGGGTGGCGGTTCTCTGCATGCAGGCCGAGCTGGCCGAGGCCCACCTTTCAGCGGCCAGGGCGGCGGGCGCCGAGGCGATTGGTTTCCTGATGGCCTCGCACATGCGCGGCCCTGCCGAGTTGGCTCGGCAGGCGCGAATGCTGGAGTCAGCCGGCGCCGGCTGCGTCTACCTCGCGGATTCCGCCGGAGCAATGCTGCCCGGCGACGCTGCGGCGCGGGTCGCGGCTGTTAGAGAGGCGGTGGGGGTCGAGGTCGGATTTCACTCCCACAACAATCTCGGCGCCGCGATCGCGAACTCGATCGCCGCGCTGGACGCGGGGGCGACCTGGATCGACGGGAGCCTGCGAGGACTGGGAGCGGGAGCGGGCAACGCAGCAACGGAGCTCCTCGGGGTGGTGCTCGAGCGCCGGCGGGAGGGGACGCACCCTGACGTGCCAAGCCTCCTCGATGCGGCGGAGTTCGAGGTCGCGCCGCTGATGCAGGTGCAGCCTTTCCCGGACCGGGATTCGGTGCATCTGGGCCGCGTCGGCATCTACTCGACCTTCCTCGCCTACGCGCGGCGAGCCGCGGCCACCTACGAGCTGGACCCGGCGGAAATCATGCGGGAGCTGGGCCGCCGCCAAGCCGTGGTCGGGCAGGAGGACCTGGTGGTCGAGATCGCAGAGGAGTTGGCTGCCCGGTGAGCGCGCCGGCGACAGTGGCCCAGGAGCTGGCGCTCCGCCTCGACCGGGCCTGGGAGGAGCGCGCCCCGATTCGCCCCCTCAGCGAGACCGACAGCCTCGCGCTTCCCGAGGACGCCTACGAGATCCAGCGTCTCTGGACCGAGCTGCGCCGGCGCCGCGGCGACCGGTCGATCGGTCACAAGATCGGCTTGACCAGCGCCGCGATGCGCGAACAGCTGGGCGTCTACGAGCCCGATTACGGATGCCTGTGGGAGTCGCGGTTCCATCCCCGCCAGGACGCGCCCGTCGAGATACCGCACGACCGCTTCATCCAGCCGCGGGTCGAGGGCGAGCTAGCTTTCCTCATGGCTCGGGCGCTTCCCGACCGCGAGGTCGATGCCGAGGACGTGCTGGCCGCGACCGCGGCGGTGGCGGTGGCGATCGAGGTGATCGACAGCCGGATCGAAAACTGGCGCATCCAGCTAGTGGACACGATCGCCGACAACGCCTCCTATGGGGCGGTCGCCCTTGGTCCCTGGAGCACCGAGCTTGCCGCCTGCGACCTGCGGCGGATCCGGCTGCGAGTGAGCTGCGACGAGACGCCGGTGACGGAAGGCCGAGGTGAGGCGGCGCTCGGGAACCCAGCTCGGTGCGTGGCCTGGCTTGCGAACAAGCTGCGCTCCTACGACTCCGGCCTCGCGGCGGGCGACGTCGTCCTCTCCGGCGCCCTTGCCGGGGCGGTACCCGCGTCCCGCGGGCAGGCCTTCACGGTCGAGGTCCCCGGGCAGCCGGCGCTGACGGCGGTCTTCGCATAAGCCCAAATCAATTTGCCTACCAGTAGCGATGGAGATGACCATGGACAAACAACACGTCAAGATCCTCGACACCACCCTGCGGGATGGTGAGCAGTCGCCGGGGATCGCACTCAACCCCGAAGAAAAGCTGGAGATCGCGAAGCAGCTGGCGCGACTGAACGTCGACATCATCGAGGCCGGGTTTCCAATCAGCTCCCGCGGCGACTTCGAAGCCGTGCAGACGATCGCGCGGGAGGTCGAAGGGCCGATTATCTGCGGCCTGGCGCGGACGGCCCGGGCCGACATCGACGCCGCCTGGAAGGCGGTGCGCGATGCGGAGAGATCACGCCTGGACCTGTTTCTCTCCGTCTCAGACATCCACATCGAGCACCAGCTGCAAAGCTCGCGGGAGGACGTCAAGGGGCAGACGAAAGCGGCGGTGGCACAGGCGCGCGGTTACACCGACGAAGTCGAATTCAGCCTCATGGACGCGACCAGGGCCGACCTTGAGTTCACCGCCGAGGTGATTCAGCTGGCGCTCGATGAGGGCGCCACCACGATTAACATCCCCGACACCGTCGGTTACGCGATCCCGGAGGAATTCGCGGCTCTGCTGAGGCGGTACTACCACTACGTGCCGGGACTTCGCAACGTCACGCTGTCGGTTCACTGTCACAACGATCTCGGCTTGGCGGTTGCGAACTCGCTCGCGGGGCTGGTGGCCGGCGCACGCCAGGCGCATTGCACCATCAACGGCATCGGCGAGCGCGCTGGAAATGCTTCGCTCGAGGAGCTGGTGATGCTGCTGCGCACCCGCTATGGCGCCCTCGGTCTCGGGACCCATGTAGATACCACGGAGATTACGGCCAGCAGCCGGCTCGTATCCGACCTGACCGGTTTTCCCGTCCAGCCGAACAAGGCGATCGTCGGCCGCAACGCCTTCGCCCACGAGGCCGGCATCCACCAGGACGGCGTCCTCAAGAACCGCTCCACTTACGAGATCATGGACCCGGCTTCGATCGGCCTCGACCTCGACTCGATCGTGCTCGGCAAGCATTCCGGTCGTCACGCGTTGCGGCTGGCGCTCGAGAAGCTTGGCTTCGAAGGTGACGGCGCCGAACTGAACGAGGCGTTCCGGCGGTTCAAGGCCATCGCCTGCGAGCAGAAGTCGGTCTCTGAGGAGGATCTGCGGAGCCTGATCGCCGGTCTTGGCGCCTCCGCCGACAGGGCCGGGTCGGCGGGTTAGGCAGGCATTACGGTGAGTTCACCGATGCTGCGGTACTTCCAGGTCCAGGCTGTATATCGGCCTTCTTCCCCACGGGGTGTCTCGTTCGCTGACCGTGAGCTCCTTGCGAGCACGGCAGCCGGGCCAACGGCGCTGCACGCCTTCCAGAGCCGCCGCCGCCGCCGCTCGCGCCTCGTCCAGCCCGACCTCCCGGGTTGCGACGGCCGAGAGAAGGATTTGCATCGGCGGTGGGGGGTCGGCCGGCGTGACGACGGCCATCGCCTTGGCGCGCGGCGCCCCGGCCAGCTCGAGGGCCCGCTCGGTAGTGGCAAGAAGGCCGTCGAGCTCCCGTTTCAGTTTCAGGTCCAGAGATGCGAGGGCGAGCGTGGTCACAACCTCGGCGTAGCAGGGAGCAAGCAGCCTCTCCAGGCCGCTCAGGACCGGTGCCGCGATCTCGGCGGGAGCAGCGGTCCGGGCTGTCGCCTCTTCCTGGGTAATGATCAAATGATACTGAACATTAGTGGGAGGACACGATGAGCGCTTCGCATCCCCTGCAGGGCGGAACCGGGGTTGAGGACAATTCGGTCCTGGTCACCGGGGCTGCTTCGGGAATCGGGCGTGCCACGGCAACGCTCTTCGCTGAGGAAGGAGCGCGGCTGGTCCTCTCCGACGTCGACAGCGCCGGGTTGGGGCGCATAGTGGAGGAGCTCCGCGGCACGGGCGCCACGGTGGAGGGGGTCGAGGGCGACGTCGCCGGCCAGGAGGCCGTGAAGCGGATGGTGGGCCGTGCCCTCGACAGCTACGGGCGCCTCGACGTCGCGGTGGCCAACGCGGGGATCATCCCGTTCGGCGACGTGCTCGAAACCACTCCCGAGCAGTGGGACCAGGTGATGGCGGTCGACGGCCGCGGGATGTTCCTCACCTGCAAGCACGCGATTGAGGCGATGGTGCCGAACCGCGCCGGCTCCATCGTCTGCGTCTCGTCTATATCTGGGGTGACCGGCCAGGCGGGGCAGGCAGCCTACGGACCCGCCAAGTTCGTGGCCTCCGGGCTGACCAAGCACCTGGCGGTCGAGTGGGCACCCAAGAACATCCGTGTCAATGCCGTGGCGCCCGGCACCATCCGCACCGAGCGCGTGCGGGAGCTGTGGGACGAGCCCGGCGGGCGCGAGTACCTCGAGACGATCGAGCGCCTGCACCCTCTCGGGCGCTTCGGCGAGCCGGCCGAGGTGGCGGAGGCGATCGTCTTCCTGGCCTCGCCGCGAGGCTCGTTCATCACCGGCGCGGTCCTGCCGGTGGACGGGGGCTACCTTGCTCGCTGATCTCGCCACAGCCCAGCGCCTCGTCGATCTCTCGGTGACTTTGTCTGAGCACCTGCCCTGCAGCTGGCCCGGGCACGTTCCCTACGTGCACAAGAACTGGAACTG
>DASQCL010000044.1:0-2515 GCA_035634715.1 Solirubrobacterales bacterium | reverse complement strand
TGACGGGGATGTTCAACTCGGTCTGGGCGGACAGCTTGCGCGCCGCCATCCGCTCACCGAGTTCGAGAAGCTCCGCGCGATCGAAGACCTGGTGCGCCTTCGCGAACATCTCGCCTTCCTCCTCCTCGATGTGGTGCTCGATGTTCTCCTTCATGACGATGGCTTTGGCACCCCAGCGCTCGTCCGTGACGTCCATCCGCTCCAGCTCGTTCATCAGAACGTCCACGACGTGGTGCTCCTCGTAGCCCTCGAGCACGATGTCGCGCCCCTTGGGATGCGCCTTCAGCTCCGGGTAGAAGATCTCCTCTTCGATGATCTCGTGAACCGTCAGCTCGCCCTTGATCGTGGCGAACAGCTCGGTACGCGTCTTCACGCCACGATCGGTGGTCGTCTCGAGCTCTGCGAGGAGCTTCTTGACCTTCTCGTGATCGGCTTTGAGCAGGGCGATGGCGTCCACGTATGGTTCCTCCAGGTGGTCGGGGGGTAGGCAAGGAACCTAGGTGGCCGTGCCCCACGGCTTCGTATGTGATGACCCGGCGGGCCCTTGCAGTCGCCTGCCATTCCAGCGGTGTGTGAGGTGCAAGGGGTCTGCAACCCGCGATGCGGGTTTTCATCCTCGGCTCTCGAATCGGGCAAATCTACGCTCGCCCTGTGACTCAGACCGCGCCGAGGCAGACTGCAAGCGCGAAGCTCCGGGAGGCGCTCGCAGCACTCAAACGCGCCGAGAATGAGGGCCGAATTCCAGTGGCGGGCACGCCCGAATCTGCCCGCGCGATCGCACTGGAGGAAGGACTGCGGCGCGAGGTCTACGAGCTAGCGACCACGATCGACCACGACGCACCAGAGGAGGACGGGCGCCCGACGCCCGACCTGACGTCGCCCGGAGACGGAAACCCGTGACACCGGTACGACCCTCCGTCCCAGACGCGCAGCGGGTGGAGGCGACACGCCGTCTCCCGTAGGAACGCAGGCCATGGCGGCGACCCGGCGTACGATTCGTCGCCCGCGACATCGCGTCCCGTCCCCGAATCGGCCAGGAGATCGCCCATGACGTCATCGGTTGGCACGGAGGCCTCGGAGGGCGGTCCCTCGCGCGAGGCCACGGCCGTCATCGAGTCGCTTGATCTCCGCGCCCACCCCGAGGGCGGCTGGTATGCAGAGACGTGGCAGGCATCCGCGGCGGATGGCGAACGGCCGCGGGGCAGCGCGATCGTCTACCTGCTGGCCGCCGGCGAGCGGTCGCATTGGCATCGGTTCGATGCCGACGAGGTCTGGCAGTACTCAGCTGGAGATCCACTCGAGTTGCGTGTCTGGGTCGAGGGAGAGGCGGTGATCACCGTCCATCGCCTTGGTGGCGATGTCGCAGGTGGCTGCGCTGTCCAGGCGGTCGTGCCCGCCGGAGCATGGCAGTCGGCCCGACCGTTGGGGTCGTGGACGCTGGTGGGCTGCATCGTGACGCCGGCGTTCGAGTTCGACGGCTTCGAGCTGGCGGCTGCAGGCTGGGAGCCGCCCGTCGCGCCTGCGTAGGGCGGCTCATCCAGGGACGGCTGTCTCAGAGGTGGCGAGCTCCGCCGCCGGATCGCGACGGGCTCGCGATCGTTCGCTGAGATGGCGACGAAGCTCGAGCAGAGCCTGCCCGATGCATGCGGCCGTTCAAAGGTCCCGCCCGGCGTCCGACACGTTGCGTTCCGGGGCTCAGATTCGCGCCATCCTCGCCGCCCGCAGATGTTGATGCTCGATTTGAGGCGCTCAGGAGCACCTTTTCCGCCGATGCCATCGGGCGGCATGACCGTGCGGAGACCGGAAAGGCGGACCGACTCGAGGCGCCGCTCCGGGGGCGCGCAAGGTCGGGGCGCGCAAGGTCGCGCGCCCGGTCGCGCGCCCCGATATGCCGTCCATTGACATCAACAAAGGCACTTCGCGCCAGCGCCCGAAATCAAGCATCAAACCGGCGCCGCCCCGGCGCCCTGCCGCCTAACCGCCTTCGCGTATCCCCCACGGCGACCCATACGCCGTCAGCAGCTCGAGGAACGGCACCGCGTCGAACGCCTCGGGCCCAAGAACGCCCACCCCGGACCAGACGCCCGTGGCCAGCAGCTCCAAGGCCACGACCGGATTGATCGCGGTCTGCCAGACGACGGCCTGCGAGCCGTCCTCGCGCATCGTCACCTCGTTGTCGACCACGTGATAGAGGTAGACCTCGCGCGGCTGGCCGTCGAGGCCGGTCCCCTTGACCCAGGTGCCGGCACAGGTCTTGCCACGCATCCGGTCGCCGAGCGCGGCCGGATCCGGGAGAACGGCGGCCACCACGTCCCGTGGCGACACGTCGACCCCACCGACCCGGAGCTTCTCGGTCCGGTCGAGTCCCAGCATGTGCAGCACCTTCAGCACGTTGATGAACTCGTCGCCGAGCCCGTACTTGAACGTGACCCGCTTGGCCTTCACCCAGCGCGGGATCAGCAGGACCTCCTCGTGCTCGACGTTCACGCACTCGACCGGGCCGATCCCCTCCGGG